>JBLIFI010000281.1:0-6537 GCA_047633715.1 Flammeovirgaceae bacterium | reverse complement strand
CTTTGCTACTTTGTAATCATTCAAGTCTGAATAGAATTCCCCCAGTTTGATATGAGCATAGCTCATTCCAGTACTATCTTTGAGAAGTTCTGATAACATCAGAGATTTTTCCAGCATTTCTAATGCTTCTTTATCTCTTCCTAACTTACCGAGCAAAGAGCCTTTTATACGTAAATTTATTGACTCAGTAAGGTAATCATCATTGATTTGCGAAACCTCCAAAATATCTGTGAGAAGCAATTCGGCAGTTTTTAAATCGCCCACAGAAATATAAATGTCTGCCATTCCACCTCTCAACCGAGCAGATTGGTTTTCATTCCCAATAGAATCATAAATACTCTCAGAAAGCTGATAGAGTTCCAATGCTTGGGAGGCATCTCCGAGCATGAGGTAAATACTACCCAATGCGTGGTAAGAGTCAGCAGCTCCTTCTATGTAATTATTCTCCTTTGCCGTTTGGAGTGCGTGTAATGCATATTTTTCACTATTACTTGGTCGCCTCAAAGCTAATTCAAAAGCAAATTTATTGAGCAAATCGACATTTTCTTTTGGAGTGGAGTACTTCAATTCAAAAGGCAATTGCTTGCGGAGCGAGTCAACCAAGTTTTGTGCATGGATTGGCATAAAGCCAAAAGCTAAAACTAACATTAAAGCAAATTGAAGTAATCTATCACGCAAATTCGATTGCGAACAGATACAATTACAGCAATATGAAATTAAAAATGATGGCAACTAACTAATATTCTTCGTGAGTGTTGCGAAAAAAGCAGAAAGAAATAAGTTGTCTATCCTAAATAGATTCTTATTTCAAGTTTCTTACTAAGCCTATGCGGTTCTCTGACAAATTTTGTGGAGGTCGAAATTACTAGATTAAAGAACCTGATTTCTAGCCAATCAAATATAGTTTTCCTCGTTGCGTGTCTCACGCAACACCTTGAATCACATAAATTGTCAGACAACCGCCTATGCAAAAGGGAGCTACTCTTCACTAGTAAATAGCACAACGTGCTTAATTAAACCTTCAAGGGTTGAAGACAAAAATAATTGACAGTCAACTAATTAGACAAGCCCTTGAAGGTTTTTAGTGCAATCGTAATTCGTGCATTTATTGATGCACAATCTCTCCATATAAATCGAAATCGGTAGAATCAGTAATTTTCACTTGGGCAAAATCTCCCAAACGTACAAAAGTGTCTTTAGCATTTACCAAAACCTCGTTGTCCACTTCTGGAGAGTCATATTCTGTTCTTCCCACAAAATATTCTCCCTCTTTTCTATCAAAAAGTACCTTGAAGGTTTTTCCAACCTTTTCAGCATTCAACTCCACAGAAATTTCTTGTTGGATTGCCATAATTGCCTCAGCTCTCTCTTCCTTCACTTCCTCTGGCACATCGTCTTCGTAAGAATAAGAATGCGTGTTTTCTTCATGCGAATAAGTAAAAATTCCCAATCGCTCAAATCGCATTCTTTTCACGAAATCTGCCATTTCAGCAAAGTCTTCTTCCGTTTCGCCAGGGTGCCCAGCAATTAAGGTGGTTCGGATTGCAATATTCGGAACTCTTTCACGCATTTTGTGAATCAACTCTTCTGTCTTTTGGCGAGTTGTTCCTCTGCGCATCAATTTCAGCATTTTGCTTGAGCCATGTTGCAATGGAATATCCAAGTAGTTGCAAATATTTGGGCGTTCAGCCATCACATCTAACACATCCATTGGGAAACCAGCAGGGAAAGCATAATGCAAACGAATCCACTCAATTCCTTCCACATCGGATAAATGGCGAAGTAATTCTGCCAAATTACGCTTTTTGTAAATATCCAATCCGTAATAAGTAGAATCTTGAGCAATTAGCAAGAGTTCTTTCGTGCCATTTTTTGCCAAGTTTTTCGCTTGTAAAACCAACTCTTCTATTGGTGTGGAAACATGTTTTCCACGCATAATCGGAATGGCGCAGAACGAGCAAGGTCGGTCACAACCTTCGGCAATTTTGAGGTAGGCGTAATGGTTGGAAGTCGTTAAAATTCGTTCTCCAACCAATTCATGCTTGTAATCTGCATTGAATTTTTTCAGAAGCAAAGGCAATTCCATTGTACCAAAATAGGCATCTACTTCGGGGATTTCCTTTTCTAAATCTTCTCTATATCTTTGTGATAGACAGCCAGTTACATAAACCTTCTCCACTTGCCCATCTCTTTTGGCTTCTGTATAGCGCAGGATTGTATCAATGGATTCTTGTTTGGCATTGTCAATGAATCCACAGGTATTTATGATTACAATGTTTGAATCATCCTTTGTGGTTTCGTGTGCAACATCAATTCCATTTCCTCTCAATTGAGTCAACATCACTTCCGAATCCACCAAATTTTTGGAACATCCTAATGTAACAATGTTCACCTTGTCTTTATATATCTTTTTTGTCTTCACGCTCGCAGGTTTTCTATCCAATCAAAATTCAAACTGCAAAAATAGCGAATGAATCCAAGACTATGTCAGAATAATGATAATTCAGTAAATTGAAAAATTATTATTCTCAAAAACAGGGTGATTAGGGGTTTTGGAGAGAAAATAGGCAATCTGATTTCACTAAATGAAGATATGATTGCTTTATCTTAAAATTGTCCACAGCAACTAGCTCTTCGCATCTGCTTGTCCGCATTCAAATTTTGGGAAGGGAAAGCAGATTGGTTTTTTTTAACGAAACTGATTTCAGCTAAGCGGAAGGTTTCCAAAGCTTAAATCACTCCCTAGATTTGGCGGGGTGCGCCTAGCGGAATTGACTCTTGCAAGAATTTTGGAATTGTTGAAACAGGCCGATTTTCTTCTGACAAATTGACGACTTTCAAAATTCAAGCTCTAAAAAAAAGAAAGCCCAGACACCTTAAAAGTGCCAGGGCTTTCGATATTGATAGGAATTCTAAAGTTTATTATTCTGTGCTACGATTTCTGCCAAATCTAACACGGCAACTTTGTTCTCTTTATTTTTATTTTTCACGCCATCACTCATCATAGTCATGCAGAATGGACAGGCTGCGGCAATCACTTCTGCGCCAGTTTGCAAAGCTTGTTCTGTTCGTTTGACATTTATTTCTTTGTCTCCTCGTTCAGCATCTTTGAACATTTGCGCTCCACCCGCTCCACAGCATAAACCTTTAGATTTACACCTTTTCATTTCTACCAAATCGGCATCTAAAGCTTCGAGAACTTTCCTTGGAGCTTCATAAATATCGTTGGCTCTGCCCAAATAGCAAGAATCGTGGTAAGTGATTTTTTTTCCTTTGAATTCGCCATCTTCTTTCATCTTCACTTTTCCAGAATCAATGAGTTGCTGGAGGTAAGTAGAATGATGAATGACTTCATATTCCCCACCCAATTGCGGATACTCATTTTTTATTGTGTTGAAACAATGTGGGCAAGCGGTTACAATCTTTTTGATTCCGTAACCATCCAAAACCTGAATGTTGGTCATGGCTTGCATTTGGAATAGGAATTCGTTTCCTGCTCTTCTTGCTGGGTCTCCCGTGCAAGATTCTTCCGTTCCCAAAATGGCGAATTTCACGCCTACATGATTCAGGATTTTCACGAAGGATTTCGTTACTCGCTTATATCTGTCATCGAACGAGCCTGCACAACCCACCCAAAACAAAATTTCTGGCATTTCGCCTTTGGCAGCATATTCTGCCATTGTTGGTACTTTATTTTCAGACATATCTTATTTATTTTCTTATTTTTCAATTCCTCTCAACAATTAAGTCAGTTTTTTTGCACAGGGAACGGAAATTAAATAAATGCGTGTTTTATCGTAGTTTATTTTTGAGGCTAGTTTAGGCAAAAAAATGTAGCATAGCACCGCTATGGGATATTTTTTTAACGAAGAATAGACCAAAAAGAAACAAGATAAAATAGTATGTTATTTATTTTCCGTTCCTAAGCCAAGCAAGCAAAAATATCTTCCTCCTCAATATTCGGATAATCATCTAGTATTTCCTGATTGCTCATTCCAGCCGATAACAAATCTAGAATCATTTCCACCGTATATCGTTTATGCCTGATGGTTGGTTTGCCATGACAAATTTCAGGATTTACCGTGATTCTTTCTAATATATTTTCCACGGTATTTTGATTTACATTCATTTCCTCACAATGGACTTTCTTGTAATCAGATTTACTTGCGCCTGTGCGATTAGGGAAAATCGGACTACAAAACTGATAACTATCTATTCATTCATTTCCTTCGCCCATTTATCTCGATCGGAGTTGGAGAATGCCCAAGGTGCGCCATTATTTTCCACATTTTGGAACATTGCATTCCAAGATTGTGGTGTGTCAGACTCTTCCATGGCAACGTATCTTCTCATTTGCAAGATAATATCGAGTGGGTTGATTTGGATTGGGCAAGCATCTACACAAGCATTACAAGCCGTACAAGCCATCAATTCCTCTTTCTGGATATAATCTGCGTAGAGTTTTTTGCCATCATCTACAAAAACGCCATTGTTTGCATCCAAAATGTTTCCGTACTCTTCGGCTCTATCTCTCGTGTCCATCATTATTTTTCTTGGAGAGAGTAGTTTGCCTGTTTGGTTGGCTGGGCATTGCTCTGTACAACGACCACATTCGGTGCAACTATAGGCCGACATCAAATCTCTCCAGCTCAAATCGGTTACTTCTTTTGCTCCAAAACTTGGGATTTCATCATCTGCTCCGCTTCCATCATCTTCTATTTCGCCCATCATGATTTTCACTTCTTTGGTAACAGATTCCATATTGTCAATTTCTCCTTTTGGTTGGAGTTTAGCGAAATAGACAGTTGGGAATGCCAACATAATATGTAGGTGTTTGGAGTAAGTTACGTAAAGTGCAAAGCCCATAATTCCGAAAATATGCATCCACCATGCGCCTCTTTCCAACAGAATGAGATTATTGGTTTCCAATCCGTCATAAAGAGGAATGAATAGTTGGCTGATGAAGAATTTGCCAACTTGTGGGTAATGACTTGCTACGTAGGCACTTTCTTCTACTCTGGTTTGGAGAATGCTGTCGGCTGCGTTCATTGTAAATAGGAAGAACATAAGCACGATTTCCCAAACAAGAATGATATTTCCATCCATTTCTGGCCAACCTTTCATTTCGGGCTTTCGGAAACGCATTACGGGGAAAAGGTTTCTTCTCAGCCAAAAGACAACACAGACTGCTACAACTCCAAATGCTAGGAATTCAAAAAATCCAATCAGAAACTGATAACCGTCTTCTAAAGGTGTTCCTTGTAGGAATGCTCCAAAAATCCGATGTTGTCCGAAGATTCCATCCAAAATGATTTCCAAAACTTCTATGTTAATCAGCAAGAAACCACCATAAATTACCAAGTGCATCAAGCCTACAAAAGGCTTATCGAACATCTTTTTCTGTCCGAAAGCGATGAAAATCGTGTTTTTGATTCTTTCGCCTACGCTTTCTTTTGCTACTGGCCCAATTGGCTTGCCGAGCAGAATATTCCTACGAAGGAATTTGATACGATTAAAAATGAGTAGTCCAAATGCAAATAATCCACCTAAAAAGATGAGTATTTGAAAGAGCATAAAACCTGTTTCCATATTATTAAAAGATATAAGATTTTAGATATGAGATTCTAGAGTTTTTAAACGAGAAAAGGTTTCTGAAAAACCGTAGTGTTAAATTCCCTAGAGAGAATACGTAATTTAACAAATTAGTGAGATAACAAAAAAGTCAAATTTGTTATGCACGCATACATTCTGCGAATATACGTGATGAAGATGCAAATAGTCAATCGTTTGTGCCAAGAATTGTTGATTTGAAGAGTGGTTGAAACTCAATTTGGAAAGATTCTAAGTTGTGGGATTTAATTTATTGATGTGGGAGTATTCAAATTCCATTTCAAAAATACTAATTGTTATACTTTACTGTGCTCAACTTTGTTTTTGGCGAGACGCCAACACAATACGCCACTCGCTTGGAAGCGAGCGACAGAACCAACGCTCGCTTCCAAGCGAGTGGCGTATGGATACGGCTTCCAGCCGACATGATATATCATAGTAATTTTATGGGCGCATCTCATTTTGTCGCAATAAATTAAAATGCACTTTTTAAATGAAATAATGAAGCACTATGAATACTAGATTTCTAATAAACCCAACGCCTGGCAGGGTTTGCTGGGATCGGACAGCCGATGCTGTCGCCATCGACACCTCTGCCAGCGTATGCTTTTTAGTGTGCGACATTTTGAGATACGCCCAATTTTATAGTCAGAAAATAATCATACTTGAAATACAATTACTTGGTTATTTATGATTCTACACTAGGAAATAAGCACTTTTCGTGTAAAAAACAGCAATAGGCAAAATCCAACCAAACTTCTGATGAAATGAGCCAGAGGGAAAGTTTCTAACTGCCATTTATTTATCAACAGCGGAATGGCTATCAAATAGGCGATTGCGGAAATTGCCTGAACTATCAAATAGGCTTTAATTCTGACTTGTGCCAACAGAACTCCACCCAATAAAAACCCGCTCAATCGAAAAAAG
>JBLIFI010000280.1:0-6565 GCA_047633715.1 Flammeovirgaceae bacterium | reverse complement strand
CTCTAATATAGATAATCGTTCTATTGCCAACTCGCACTCAAACCTTCCTTACCAAAATCACACACTCTTCCTTTGTCTCATTCGGGAAGGTTTGAGTGATTTCCAATTCTTCGCCATAATGATTCCCAATTCCTTGAATCAGCCCAACACCTAAGCTACTCATCTTTTGGGCAGATTCATAGGTTATTTTTACTTGAGAATTATCGATTCTCTCGGTCTTGATTTTTGGTAATTTGGCATTGTCATCCAAGAGCTGAATGATTTGGGGGATATTTGATTCTGCCGAGGCGATTAAGTCGAGGGTTTTCCAATTTGGCTGGAGCATGAAGCCATAGACTTTAAGCAAATCTGGTACGAGGAATTCTCCAAATGCTTCTAATAACTTTTTTCTTGGAATCCTGAATTTCTTACTTGCAATCTGAATCAGCTTTTGCATTTCCAAATCAGGATAAGTTTCCGTAGGCAAGTAAGTCCGTTCGCCTAAACCTGCTTTGCTTTTCAGGTCGAGCCAAACAGTTAAATCCTCAGAAATGGAATTTACAAACTTTCGAAATTTTTGAATGACAGAACCATGCATATTTTTGAGGGGCGATTTACGAAGTATGATTTAAAAATAAATTGTAGCTAACTTAATTTTCGAGTATCCAGAAATATTGAAACATCAAGTTACTGACTAACTCAAGGAAATTAAAGTATTTGCAGATAGAAGAAAAGGAAGTTGAAACTGTTTTGCGGAGAAAAAAAAGAGAAAGGGATTTGTAAAAATCAAACTAGAGATTATAAATCTAGTCTTTTTCCTTATTCCTTTCTCTTTCTTCCAACTCGCTAAATCCTTATTTCGCCTCCAATTTCTCAATAGCTGTTCTAATTCTTTTGGCAACCTCCTCTTTGCCAAGAATGGAAAGCGTTGGCATCAAATCTGGTCCACCGCCTTCGCCCGTAGTTGCCAATCGGAGAGCTTGCATCACTCTGCCCAATCCGACTTCATTTTTCTCCAATACTTTCTCTAAAATTGCCTTAGCATTTTCCGCAGAGAAATCCGAAGCGCTTTCAATTTCCGAAATATATTGCTCAAAAATATTGACCGCTTCTTGTGTCCATTTTTTCTTGGCTACTTTGGCGTCATATTCTGTAGGAGCGTGGAAGAAGTATTTGGCATTTTCGTACAATTCGTTAGAGAAAGTAATTCGTTCTCGCATCAATTCGGCAATTTGAGTCGCTTTTTCAAGAGTGCAATCCACCTTGTCTTTCTTCAATTCCTCCAACAACATCTCTCCTAACTCTTCGGGAGATTTAGCTTTCAAATAATGTTGATTATACCATTTGGATTTATCTACATCGAACTTTGCACCAGAGTTGTTTACTCGTTCCATGCTGAAAGTTTTTACTAATTCTTCCATTGAGAAAATTTCTCGCTCATCGCCAGGATTCCAGCCCAATAGTGCCAAAAAGTTGATTAAAGCTTCTGGCAAATAGCCATCTTCTCTAAACCCTGTGGAAATCTCTCCAGTTTCAGGGTCTTTCCATTCCAATGGGAAAACAGAATAGCCATGTTTTGCACCATCTCTTTTGCTCAACTTCCCTTTTCCCGTAGGTTTCAGAATGAGTGGCAAATGAGCAAATTGTGGCATGGAATCTTCCCAACCCAATGTTTTGTAAAGCATTACGTGGAGTGGGGCAGAAGGCAACCATTCCTCGCCACGAATTACGTGAGTGATTTTCATTAAATAATCGTCCACCACATTTGCCAAATGATAAGTCGGCATTCCATCAGATTTCAATAGAACTTTATCATCTAATGTGTGAGAGTGAAATCTAACATGTCCACGAATGGTGTCTTTGAAACGAATTTCTTCTTTCTGAGGCATTTTAAATCGAATCACATACGGCTTGCCTGAATCAATTCGCTCTTTCGTTTCGGCTTCGGAAAGCGTGAGCGAGTTGGTCATAGATTGCCGAGTGAGTGCATTATATTGCTGATTCGCCACGTTTTGTGCTTTCAGGTTTTCTCGCATCGTGTCCAACTCTTCTGAAGAATCAAAAGCGTAATACGCATTTCCGCTGTCCAAAAGTTTTTGGGCATATTGCGCATACATTCCTTTTCGCTCCGATTGGCGATAAGGCCCGAAATCGCCACCAATCCATGGGTCTTCGTCAGGCGTGATTCCCACCCAAGCTAAGGCGTTTTTAATGTAATCTTCTGCTCCCTGCACAAAACGATTTTGGTCTGTGTCCTCCACCCGAAGAATGAAAGTGCCACCTTGACTTTTGGCAAAAAGATAGTTGAAAAGTGCAGTTCTCAAACCACCAATATGTAATGGGCCAGTTGGACTTGGCGCAAATCTTACTCTTATGTTATCGCTCATTCTTTTGTAATTCTATGTTGGGTTCCCCGAAAGAAATGGGAGTGCAAAGCTATGGAAATTGAGTGGAATCGCCATGAAAAGAAACTCCATTCTGCAATAATTGCAGAATGGAGTTTCTGATTTCAGAAATAGCGTGTAAAACTGTCTATTTTTTAAGCACAATGATGCCATAAATGATACCTGAAATAAAACCAAGAAAGTTCAATAAAAGACTGATGAGAAGCTTGCCATTCAATTCGTAATGAGATGATGATTTTAACGTATTATGAATAACAACAAATATGATTTATAAAATTGTCATCTGCTTCGTGTTTTTTTGGTTGGAGACAGCAGAATTGCCTTAATCTCATACAATGTAAAAGTAGGAGTAGTACGTTTTTACTTATCAACAAGCCCAGTAGCACGATTGGAAAATCATATTATTCTTGTAACTAACACCGCAACTGGCCGTCCGCAACTGGCCGTCCGCATTCAATTTTGGGGAGACGAAACCGAAATTGAGCCTAAAATTTAATAGAGTTGGATTTGGGGCAAAAAATATTCAAATTGGTAATCAATTCCCCAAAAATGGTGGGGTGCGCCTAGTGGCATTGATTGGTTGGGTTGACTCTCAGGATTTGATGGCGGGTTTCGGAAATACTGGTTTCTGCTCATCAATAAACAACTTGCAAAATCCAACAAAAAACAGTTTTATACTATTTAAAATGAGCCAGAAAGTGGTCGTACATAATTAGCTTTACCACAACTCTTTCGGGGTTATTATTTAATAACTCATGTTACGCAAAGGCTCAGTTTTACCTCGAATTCGCACATTGGCAGGTTCAAAAGAACACAGCCAAGTGCTTTTCTGCGTAACATCAGTTAATGATTTGGTAATCAACTATTTATAAAATACTGACAGAGTTTTTTCTTGTGTTTACTTCAGCCCAAGTATTTAACTCTCAAAATGTTGCTAACTTTTAAAACTCTACGAGTTTTGTTGAACGCTTGCCGATTTAATTTTCGTCCATACTAATAGAATAATGAATAATAGAACCAGCCCAGCCTTTTTCATTCTCAAAATCACAGTAGTTGCCACGCTTGGCGGATTGCTTTTCGGTTACGATACAGGCGTGATTGGAGGCTCACAATTGTATTTTACCGAATACTTCAATTTCACCAAATTTGAACAAGGCTTTGCGGTTAGTAGCGCATTGATAGGCTGTTTTTTTGGCGCTTTGTCGGGAGGTTTTCTGAGTAATCGGTTTGGTAGAAAGTATTCTTTGATTCTTTCTTCGGTATTATTCGCCATTTCTGCTTGGGGTTCGGGAATCCCAGACTCGCTTACCGAATTAGTGATTTACAGAATTATTGGTGGTTTGGGAGTGGGAATCGCTTCAATGGTTGCGCCCATGTATATTGCCGAAGTCGCTCCACCCGCCAAACGAGGTCAGCTCGTGAGTTACTATCAGCTTGCGATTGTAATAGGGTTTTTTGTGGTTTTCTTAGCAACCTATTTTATTGGTGGCGGAGATTTAAGTGAACTCTCCGAAGAGGCTCTCGCTGCAATTCATTTGGAAAATGTAAACCAGGGTTGGAGAAATATGTTTTGGTCGGAGTTGATTCCAGCATTGTCTTTTTTCTCCCTTCTCTTTTTTGTGCCACACTCACCAAGATGGCTCGTGATGCAGAACCGACACAAAGAAGCTAAAGCTGTATTAATTAAGATTACGTCTTCTGAAAGTATGGCTGAATACGAACTGAATTCAATTAGAGCGTCTATTGAAGGAGATAAATTATCAGAGAAGTCATCGCCATTTAGCAAAGTATTTATCCCAATCTTAATTGTGGGGACAATCCTTTCCGTGCTTCAACAAGTGACGGGAATTAATGCGATTTTGTACTACGGTGCCGAAATATTTCAGAATACTTTAGGCTATAAAGAGCCATTGAAACAACAGATTTTGTTAGGCGCTGTGAATTTGGTGTTTACCTTCGTTGCTGTTTTCTTAGTAGATAAGTGGGGAAGGAAGCCGCTTTTGATTGTGGGTACATTAGGCATGTTTTTAGGAATTGGCACATTAGGAATTACTATTTACCTGAACCAGCTTGGTTTTATTTCACTCATCGGAATGTTGGCATTCGTGGCCTCATTTGCACTTTCTATGGGGCCAGTAGTTTGGGTTTTGCTATCTGAGATTTTCCCAAATAAAGTAAGAAGCGCAGCACTTTCCATTGCAGTAGCTGCCCAATGGTTGTTCAATGCAATTGTAGGTCAGACTTTCCCAATGATTGATGGAAGCGAACTGAATAAAAACACATTTAATGGCGCATTGCCCTACTTTATTTTTGCTGGATTTTGTGTCGTCACCGTAATTTTTGTGTGGAAATTCATTCCAGAAACTAAAGGGAAAAGTTTAGAGGAAATGGATAGCTTTTGGGATAAACAACAAGCCTAGCCGTTCTTCTTTTTGGAAATCGCCCAAATCCCTCCAACCAAAATTAGCCCGATTAACATATACATCCACCAATTACTACTTTCTTTGATTGGTGCGTTCTCCCCAATCATTACGAAACTACTCCAATAGAATGGGTGTGCTTGTCGTGGGTCGGCACTCTCCAAATAAGTCAATTGTGCTTGGCGTAAAGCTTCCGATTTTGTCATTCCCTCTGAAAGCCCTTCATAGAAGCTGGTCATGAGTTGGGCAGTTGCCTCATCATCTACTTGCCAATGGCTCATTACTATACTCGGGCAACCTGCATAAGCAAAACCACGAGCCAAACTCATAATTCCCTCGCCACGAACCAGCTTGCCAGAACCTGTATTGCAGGCACTCAAAACGGCTAGGTTGGCATTGAGTTTCATGTTGTAGAGTTCGTAGGTGTTCAGGTAATTGTCCTCTACACTATCTTCGGATTGAGTGAAAACCAATCGGGAATACATCGGATTCTCATCATCTACCAAAGCGTGCATGGCAAGGTGGAGAATGTTGTAATCTCCTGCATTCTCCTTGAAAGACCTTTCAGTAGCAAATTCTCCCGTGAACGGTTTGCCCGCTACGAATTGTGTGATTTGATTTGCCTCTTTCTGATTCCAAACCAAGTTGGTAATCTGGTCTCGGAAGTTGCCCAAAGCCAACAGTTGAATAGAATCTGTCACTTTATTCGGGTAGGAGGGAGCGAATGAGATTACTCCATCATGGGTTGGATTTCGCTCATGCTTGAAACCATCGAATAGTAAAGTAGCTGAATAAGCATAACTGACCTGATATTTTTTGAGCAAATAAGCCAAAGAAGTATAATTTGTCCCACTCGCTTCTTCCATTAACAACGACTCGAAAGGCACATAACCCAACTCGCCATCGGGCACAATAATCAAATGTTCAATAGTGAGGGAAGCTTGGTAATAGATTGCGCCAAAACAGATTGGTAGAGTTGGTGACCATTCTCGAAATACAATTTACTGTCTGCATCAGGCTTATTCAATCCTTTTCGAAAATTCTTGATAAGCGTGGAAAGTTCATTAGGCTTGATCTCCAATTTCTCAATTTCTGCCAAGTCTTTGGTAATAGTAAAAGCATACACATTGCTGTCCCCCACAAAATATTCTATCAGAGCTTGGTTGGAGTTCAGTTCGGATTGAGTTTGTACTAGGGAAATGGTTTCGGTGAAGTATTTGAGTTTGTGGTAATTGGGGTATTGGGTTTTGATTTGATTGTCGATAGAATCAATCGTTTGGGTTTTGTAGAAAATAGAATCTCCCAAACTGCTCTTTACTGTTTTGTTTTCTTCTTGTTTTTCAATAATATCAAAGTAGTTTAATTCATTAATTACATTTTGCCTTTCATTTAAGATAGTCGTAAGTTCATTAGAATTATATTGCCAATCTTGAACGGACAAATGGGTAAGTAAATTATAGTTGTTGCTTTGTTGAAAAACTCTAAATCTATCACCAGTATTTGCATCATTTATTAAAGCACCTTGGTAAGTAATCAGTTGCTGTTCATAAACTTGTTTAAAAAAATCTCTTTCTATGAGTTGTCTATCTTCTGTATCTAAAAAATCAGTTCTAATAATAGATCCGACATTTCCCACCCTAATTTTTCAAATTCTGTATTTAGTTAAATATCTGATAATCAAATCTTTAACTAGGTAAAATGGCTTTTAGTAAATTGTATTAAGAATTTGGAAAATGGAGTTGAAAGAAACAATTAGCATTT
>JBLIFI010000279.1:0-6580 GCA_047633715.1 Flammeovirgaceae bacterium | reverse complement strand
TTTTAAGTGTGTCAAGCGAAGCCCCTTCTTTCATTTTAAGTTTACCTTCACTTGGGATGATATGGGCATTGGAAACTGCTACAAATTCTACTCCTTCTATATGCAACTCTTTCGATTTAAAATTATAATCTACTTTTTTTGCCTCAAAAGAGAGCCCTTTATGACGAATGTTTAGAGAACGAATAGTTAGTAAATCTGCCCCTTCTCTACTTTCAAGTAATAAATCTTGCTCATCGAAATTCCATGTGAAGTAATTGAAACCTAATGCAGTTTGATTATAAGTAAGAATCATTTGCTCTAGCTTATTTTGTGACTCCACAAAAGCATTCTTCTTTGCAAAATCATAAATTACTGATACATCGTTTACTTCCAAAACTGGTCTTGATGGATTTTTTGACTTCACAATAAATGTAGCGTGTTGCGCATTGATTTGCGTATGCTCCAAAAGTATATTGTCTGCTTTTGTCAATGAGCCTCTTACTGAAAGCAAACCATTTGCCACAATCTCTCCATTTCCTACTTTCAATTGACCATACAATTTGGCATTATCATTATAGAGCCTCATGCCTCGAATTGGAGTTTTGAAAACCTTAATTTCTGCACTTTGCAAAGCTGCGGTAATTTCTTTTCTGAATTCCATCGTAAACATTCCATCCAGATTGAGGACTTTCTTGTTTCCGAATGCATTTGAGATTGATAAGCTAAAAACCAGAAGGCAAATTGTGAGGAGTAGTTTTTTCATCGTTTTGGCAATTGTTGTATTAAAACAACTTGTAAGTAAAGTATTTACATTTCGACAATACAAAAGTAAGTTCTATACAGCTAAAATCATAATTTATATAGAAAAAATTATATAAACATGCTTTAAACCCAAAAAAAGTAACTATTACAAGAAAATAATATTGTAATATATGATTTACATTTCAAAAAAAGCACTAAATACGCAAAAAATACAAGTGCTTTTTTTATTATAAATCAATATTATTAGCCTGCTCTCATCGGTTGAATGTCAAAATACCACAAAAGGCATGACTGAATAAGTCATGCCTTTTGTGGTAGAACTTATTTACTTATTTCTCCTCACTCATCAAAATCAGACAGAAAATGGCATAATTTATCATGTCTTGATAATTAGCCTCCACGCCTTCTGACACAAGTGTTTCTCCTTGGTTGTCTTCAATTTGCTTCACTCGCAAGAGTTTCATCAGAATAATATCGGTCATGCTTGGCACACGCATATTTCGCCAAGCCTCTCCGTAATCATGGTTTTTATTGAGCATAAGATTTACGGTTTCCTCAATGTGTTTATGGTAAGCCTGAACAGTTTCCTCAGTAGGCAATTCCATGCGTTCATCTTGTGCGTACTCGATTTGGATTAAAGCCATTATACAATAATTGATGATTCCGATAAATTCCCCTTCAATTCCATCGGCAATTTTCTGCTTGCCCTTTTCTTGGATGGAGCGAATGCGCTGTGCTTTAATGTAGATTTGGTCGGTAATAGATGGCAAACGCAAAATCCGCCAAGCCGTGCCGTAATCTTTCGTTTTCTTCTCGAAAAGCGATTGGCATTTATCTATGATTTCTTTGAATTGCTGTCTTGTTTTTTCCATTGGGGAAAGTAATGAATAGTTAGTATTCGGTAGTGAGACCCAGAATTGGTTTGCAATATTACAATTTCTCGATATAATTCCACTACGGAAGAGATTGGAATCAGGGTTCGTAGAATTTTCAAGATAAACAGGCTTTTGATTAAAGTATAGAAGCCCGACTTCCACACTCCAAAAGCTTTATTTTGTTCCTAAAAACTTCTCCAAATCTTTTGCCCAAATATCTTTAGCAATGACTTTTCCATTCTCGTCAATCAATAGTGTAGTTGGGTAGCTATTTATGTTATAGAGTTTGGAAATTGAATTATCTTCATCCAATATCTGACTCCAATTTATACCGTGTTTGCTCATGGCTTTTGAAAGTGAGTTCTTGCTGTCTGAGGCAATCCCCAAAAATTCAACTTTTGAATGGTCAAGCTTTCCATACAGTTCTTTCAGTTCTGGAAGTTCCTCCACACAAGGTTTACACCAACTTCCCCAAAAGTCTAGGTAGAGTAATTTGCCTCTATAATTTTCGAGTTGAATGGAATCCCCATTTACGAAATCAGTTCCTTCGAAAGGCTTTGCCATGAATCCGACTTGGGAAGAATACAAGATTGTGCTGTCTGATATTTTCTGCAACCTTAGAACTTGCTTGTCAAAATCGACTCCGAGGTTTTTATAGAAGCTTCCGCTGAGATTTAGAATTTCTCCTATTTCGGTTGTTTCTGCATTCGTTTCAGATTTAATTGGAGCTTCTTCTGAAAAGGAAATATCTGAAAAACCATGATTAATTTGGAGCGACTCGCCCAAAAACACGGACTTGAAATGTTGACTGATAGCAGAAACTGGCTTCCCACCCATTTCCGCAACAATAATTGAAATTTTCGATTCAATCAGTTTACCATCTCTGAAGATTTGGAAATCAACTTGTTGCATAAACTCTTCGGAATCCCGAATGGTTGAATCATTTTCTATATTGAAAGGCTTCATTTCCTTTTCATCTGAAAATTCATAGTCATTATCAGTATCGACCATATACACAAAAGTTCCTTCGCTATCATTTTTGATGAGAACATTTACAAAGCATTTTATCGGAGTTTCTGAAAACTGTCGAGCGGAAACATCTATTTCCCAAGCATCAAATTCATCTGAATCAATCTCATTTCTTTTGTAGCTCTGGTAAACAACCTGATTGAAATCAACCAAAATATGAGTATTCTGCGATTTCTCCCAACCTCTGGGAATTTCCAAATCCACCACTTCAACTTTACCCCAAAGTGCTTTATATTCTTGCAAATCCATGCTCATAAACCCGAAAACTGGTTGGAAATCCCCGAAACCAATCGCTTCTTGAATGGGCAACTCAACAGTTTCAGCTTGGGAAAATGACTGAAAGTTTAAAAAAGGCAGAAGTAAAAACAGCGTTAAGGTTGAAAATATTGAGTTGTTCTTCATAATTCTGGAGTTAGGTTATTTATTGAACTCCAAACGTAAATGGAAAACAGGCAGAAGCGAACTCAAATTCTTTGAAGCGTATTATGTTTCGATAAAGCAAAAAGAATCAGGATTCGTAGGATTTTAGGATAAACAGGATTTTGGAAAATCATTCTCACATTTCCACATTTTTTTCAATCATCGCATCAACCAATCACCAAATCAACACATCATTTCCTCCATCCTCATCAACAAAAAGAACCATGATTCGTAGGATTTTAGGATAAACAGGATTTTGGAAAATCATTCTCACATTTCCACATTTTTTTCAATCATCGCATCAACCAATCACCAAATCAACACATCATTTCCTCCATCCTCATCAACAAAAAGAACCATGATCCGTGAGATTTTCATGATGAACAGGATTATAAAGACTCATTTTCCCCATCCTCATATCTGCAAATCTACACATCCGCAAATCCCTTCATTTTTACATTTTTCAATCATCGCATCAACCAATCACCAAATCAACACATCATCACTCTCCAACCATCACAAAAGCACTCCAAAAGTAAGGTTCAGGATATTTCAACTTCACAGTCTGTTGCGCTTGCTCGAAAGCCCGTCTTTTATTGCCTAATTTCAGCCAATTCGTGTAAAATTCATTCATCAGCAATTGTGTAGCATCATCGCTCACTTTCCAAAGGCTGATGACGATTGCTTTTGCACCCGCCACTTTCAAAGCCCTTTGTAAACCATAAACGCCTTCTCCATTCTGGATTTCGCCCAAACCAGTTTCGCAGGCGGAAAGAACTACCAATTCTGTTCCCGACAAATCCAAGTTCATGGCTTCGTAGGCGGTCAAAATCCCATCTTCTGAGTTGAGTTTGTTTGGATTGAAATTATTCACTCCAGCCAAAATTACGCCCGACTGCAACATTGGGTCAAGTCCTTTGATGGTGCGAATTTGCTTAATCGGTTTGAAAGCCCGTTCCGAAGTGGGGATTTCCGAAGTATCGGGTGTGGTTTCGCCAATGAAAAAACCGTGCGTGGCAATGTGGAGAATTTCCCAATTCTCTTCCATCGCTTGCTTAATTGCCTGCTCTGTGGCAGATTCTCCCATCTTTTTGCGGACTTGCCAATCATATTCGGTCAAAACTTTGGCAATTCCTTCCACTTCCTTTTCCGTGCCTGGCAACTCGGCAAATGTGGCGTCACGAAGCGAGGGAATCATTCTGACAGTTCGGTAAACCCCTCGGTTTTCGGCTAGTTCAGTTTTGTGGTTGGAGTCAGTAACTCCATCTTTTACGATATTATAAACAGGCTTTCCGAGCAAGAATGCTTTTCCTTTGAGTGGTTTTTCTCCGCCTGTGAAACTCAGTAAATCATCGGTTCGGGTTACGGTTTCAAACTGGATTTCATCGAGTAGGAACTTGCCAGTTTTCGTATTTTTGAAACCTTTCGGGTTGATTTGGTTGTAAATTCCATCGGGCGAGAAATAGACTTTTTCAATTTTCGTTCCATTCCCATCCAACGCTTTTTGAATCGGAAGCCAATATTTTTTATACGAGTTTCCATCTTCAATTTTATACTCAATTGCCGTTCGGTAGAACTTCAAAAACTTGCCTTCCAAGCTGTTTCCTTTGGGCAACTCCACCAACTCAGGATGGTCTTTGGTTTCAGAAGTTACCAATAATGCCACATAAAATGCCTTTTTCCCATGCCCAATCCGAATAATTTCAATGGCGCATTCATTTGGTTGGAGTTTGCTTTGCACATCTCGCCAAGTCTTTTTGGAGTTGATGGTTTGCGAGGCAAAATCGGTAGATTCAATGGCAATTTCTTTCTCCAATTGGTTCGCAGTTTCCTCCAAACTATCCAAATTGATTCCCTGCTTTTTGATTTCCGCTTCGGGTAAATTCAAGTTCGCCAAATACTCTCGCAAGGCTTTCCATTTCTTATAATTGGCAATCAGTTTTTCATCTCCACTTGCCAAAATACTTTCCCGAATCCGCTTAGTAGAGGTCAGAATCAATGCTTTAGTGCGGAGTTGATGATTGTACATATCGCTCAGCAAATCCGGTTGGCTTTTGTGTTTTTGCAGAACGAAATAGTTGAATAAATTAAAATCTTCTTTCACAGATGCAAAAAACCACTCCTTTTCCTTCTCCGAAAGCGAAGGGAAAACTTTGTCAATTAGCCTTTCGTACATTTCAACTCCTTGCAAAAGATGGTTGGATTCTACCAACTCCTCACTTTTGCTCAATTTCAATCTCGCAAAATCTACTAACCAACCTGCTCGCTCCAAATTATCGAGCGGAATGGTCATGGTTTGCAAAGTTTTCTGATACCAAAATTCTGCGAGTTTTTCCTCATCCTTTTCATGATACAACATCGCCAAATAACTTCGGAATCTTGCTAAATCCAACCCATCGAACACATTGAAACCTGCCAGCGCATTCTCTAAACCCTTCGCTTCCATTTTCTCCAAATTACTCTTCAATAATTGCTCAGAAGCAGAAAATTTATCTGTTTGGAGTGAGTAGAGGTATAATTTTGCTAAGTTTCCGCTCGCTTTTAAATAAGGAATCGAGCTTAGTCCGTAATATTTCTCCGCCATTCTTGCCGAGTTTTTCAGTTGGATTTCAAAACTGCCAAAGTCATCTGGGTCTAAATCCGCAAATTTGATTTCGGCAATCGTATGATTGAGTTTCAGAAAAAGCGGATGTTCTGAGCTAATTTCTGTCAACTTTCTCGAAGTGATTTGTGCAGATTTCCAAGCCTTCTCGTAATTCCCCTCGCTGAAATAGAGTTGCGCCAAATCTGCAGAAATAGCCAAATAAGGCAAATAGTTTTCCCCATAATTCGTCAAATAAGCTTTCTGCAAATCATCGAGCATGATTTCTGAAGCCGACAAATTGCCCATTGCCAACTGCACTTTCGCCATCAAATGCACAGAACGCAAATAATCTGGGTGCGAAGTCCCGAATCGAGTTGCCAATTGCCCCAAACTTTCCATCAAATGACCTTGCGCCTGCAACGGATTTCCGACTTCATACCAAAATCGCCCATAATTGTACTGAAATTCCCATGACTTTGGGTGCGCAATTCCGTAGGTGGAAATTGCCAAACTGTGCGCAGTCTGAATCAGAATATTGGTTTTGGCTTGGTCGCCTTGTCGCAAATAATGCTCAGAGGCAGTCAAATAAGCCAATTGCAATCCACTCGACCCATTTTCAGAATCAGTTTGCAAGCCATTTTTACTTACAAAATTGCTGTAAAACCGATTCGTTTTCGCCAAATCCCCATTCCACCTATTCCATTCTGCCTCTAGGGTTTGGAGTTTGACCTTTGTAGAGTCGGGAAGTTGAGAAAGTAAATCCAAGCCTTTTTTCAGTGTGGTTTCGGCTTTCACTAAATCAAATTTTTTCAAGTAAAATCCAAGCAAGTTTGCCAAGGCTTCTGCTTTTTGTTTCTGGCTGGATTGAGCGATTTCCACCGCTTTCAGTAAATTATTTTCTGCCTCATCATATTTCCCTGCCGAGAATTGC
>JBLIFI010000278.1:0-6589 GCA_047633715.1 Flammeovirgaceae bacterium | reverse complement strand
GTTACTTGAAATGATGCGTGGGACACGCATCAGAGGAGGGTTCTTGTTGGCGTGTCTCACGCCAACCTTTGCAAAAGGGCGATAGATAAATCGTCAGCCTGCGATAGCATCGGCTATCTATAACTCAATTGAAAATAAAAAGGGAATTTTGCTTACGCAAAGTAAGTATTTTACGACAACCTAGAGGTTGTCGGCTACAGACAAAAAAACAAACCGATTTCGATTGGGTATAATTTTGTAATACAATTGCATTTATAATCCCTAATTGCTCATTTTTTTCTTCGGACTAAAGACTTTTGACTACTCACACATACCGCAAAATAATTTAAAAGACCTGTTATAAGGTAGTAGATATTATCACTATTGGTTTTGTACAGTAAATCCACCAGATTGAGCGGGTAGTGAAACCCGCTCTACAGTAATTTATTATTCATGCTTGACGACTCAAAGAGTCGTGGTACGGAAATTTTCCAATTTTTTTATATACAATTAAAACCGTGATACACACTAATATTTTTTTCTTAGGCTTCACTTTTTCAATCGTACATCACAAATCGTAATTCGTAAATCATTTGCCAATTGAACAACTCCCACATCGCAAAATAATCCATATAGATATGGATGCTTTCTATGCTTCGGTAGAACAGCGAGATTTCCCCGAACTGAGAGGAAAAGCCATTGCCGTGGGAAGTGCGAGTGGACGAGGAGTCGTGGCGACTTGCAGTTATGAGGCTCGGAAATATGGCGTGCGTTCTGCGATGCCTTCGCAAACTGCCATCAAAAAATGTCCGCACCTGATTTTTGTAGATTCCCGATTTGGTGTTTATAAAGAGGTTTCCACAAAGATTCGGGAAGTTTTCCATCGCTACACCGACTTGGTTGAGCCACTTTCAATGGATGAAGCCTATTTGGATGTGAGCGAGAACAAAATGCAAATGCGCTCTGCTACTTTGATTGCCGAGCAAATCAGGAAGGATATTTTAGCAGAAACACAATTAACTGCTTCTGCGGGAATTTCCTACAATAAGTTTCTCGCCAAAGTCGCTTCGGACATGAATAAGCCGAATGGGCAATTTGTCATCACTCCAAAAGAGGGAATTGCCTTTTTGGAGGAATTGCCGATTGAGAAATTTCACGGAATTGGCAAAGTAACCGCTTCCAAAATGAAGGCAATGAACATTCATAGAGGAGCAGATTTGAAAACCTCTTCGGAAATAGATTTGATTTTGAAGTTCGGGAAAGCAGGCAGATATTATTTCCGAATTGTCCGTGGCGATGACCAACGCCCAGTTCGCCCCAACCAAGTTCGAAAATCTATCGGGATTGAAAATACATTCTCCGAAGATTTAACTTCCGAAGCCCAAATGAAAGATGAAATCAGCCGATTGGTTACAGGTTTGAGCCCACGAATTGACCGCTCGAAAGCAAAAGGTAGAACTATTACGCTTAAATTGAAAGATTCCGATTTCAACACAAACACTCGGAGCAGAAGCTTGGCATATTTCACAGAAAATGCGGTGGAAATCCAGCAAATCGCCTACGAACTCCTGATGCAAGATTTACCTTCCGAACCCATTCGCCTGCTTGGAGTTAGCTTATCCAACCTCCATTTTATGAGCGATGAGGAATTAGGTTATCAGTTAATGATAGATTTTTGAGAAACCTAACACATTTAGACATCTTTAAATGCTAGGCTTTAATTCTGTTTTGAGAGGTATTTTATTTTGTAAAGTCAGTAGAATGAGCAACAAAATAATTGTAAATGGGTTTAGAGAGCCAATTAGCCATGACTCCAAAAAAGAAGAAAACAGACAGGAAAAAGCTACTGGGAAACACATTGGGCTCAGTCTGGATTTGTATAATTGTTTTGCCCAAGCAAACACAAACAATATCATCCCAATCAATCCAGTATTCAACCAAGCACTAAGGTAGGAGTTGTGGGCATTGCCTACATGATTTAAGGCAATCAGTTCTTGAAAATGTGACTTGTAGAAATGGATTGTATATCCAAACCCTTTTCCTAGTATATACCAATCGGTCTTAATCTCTTCCCAACCGAAATCTAGGCCAACAGTTCTCCCTCCTGCCTCTTTGAGAGAATTTAGCCTTGCATAGTCCTCTAAATCTAGGCTTATTATTATTAATTCAATATTTTCCAGTATGATTGGCATTAAAAAAATTGACACGATTGTGATTAGCATTCCTGACCAGAACCTAATTCTCAACTTATAAAACAATAGGAATATAGCAACTGCTACAAGTGCCGTTCTGGAAGAGCACATAAATAAAGAGATTACTATGATTAAGTACATGTATTTCCACACTCGCTTATTGTCGAATAGCTTAGGATACTGTTTCTGTATAATAAACAAACTCATAAACCACAAAGTAATAAATATCCCAAGACCGTTTGGATTCCCAAACCAACCTCTGTACCTTCCTACTAGGGTAGTTACGTGCGGATCGATAATGTGAAACAAAAGTCCAGAGAAAAGGAGAAAGAATACGGAAATAAATATTTTCTTAAAAAAAACAGCTCCATCTTTTTCTACACTTTTCATGAAAATGACTGGAATAGTCCAGAGGAACAATAAATATGACACCGTTTTCAGAGTACTAGATAAAGGAACGGGGCTAAATAGTATGCAAAGAAATGCGACAATAAGGAACGGGACAAAGTCTAAAACGAGTGGGTGATTTATCGATATTTTTAGTCTTCTTCTATTTATGTATAAAAAAGAGAATAGAAGCGAAACAATTATTGGTTTTATAGTGGTAGCAAAGTCAAATCCTGCTACCCTATTGTCTGAAAGCATAAACAGAAACAACAAACTCACAAATAGATTGGAAAATTGCCTTCTCTTGATAAAAAACAGAAAGCTCAACGGAACGAAAACATACCCAGCAATAGGCAAGTAGAGACCTGCAATAAACCAAGAAGACAGTATTAATAGGAGTTGCTTTTCCTTCCTTATTTCCCTAATCAAACTCCGCATAGATGAGGTGCAATTGTAAATCAATATATTGAATTCGCAAACTTAGGAAAACTTGTGGCTGTAAGCAATTGGAATGCTTTCTTTTACTATTTCAGACCTTACATAAATTTTGGGTAATGTTCGACTAAAGTATGGAGTCATTTGGGGGCTATATGCATTGATAATCAGTATTTTATTGGTGTACCTTCAGCCATAGCATGCAATTTTCTGAGATATTTGGTTTTAAAAAGAAGCGCATCGGGGTTAATGAGTTCTTTTAATGCTTCATTTTGCCTACAAAAATTAAAAACTGTGGTCAAAAAGTCAGCATGTGCATCATGATAGTTGGCTTTTTTAGAATGGCACATGGTCTTTCTATTCAGCCTGGCATCGTCTTCCTATACTTGCCATTCCTACTTTCCACGAAAGAAGTTAATGGTTTTGGAACGGCCATTCTTTCGGATGATGGCTAATATGTCAGCTTCCGAGCCTTTGACAATTCGGGTGGTAATGCTTTTCAATTTCCCTTTCTTGTCTCTTTGTTTCCAGTAAACCTGATCCTTGGCTCTGCTATTTGTTCTGATGTTGTCAACTCCCACCTGGTTGTAACAGCTACATTTGGGATTATCACAATACTGACTTGATCTCAATAAATTAAATTCTTCTTGACTAAGGAACGGAAATTAAATAAAATGCTACTTTCTCTTGTTTCTTTTTGGGCTATTCTTCGTTAAAAAAGTGTGCCGTAGCGGTGCTATTCCAAACTTTTTTGTCCCGACCGGGAACGGCTAAACTAGCCTCAAAAATAAACTGCGACAAAACACGCATTTATTTATTCCCCGTTCCTTAGCATTTGGATACTCTTTTCCGACAAAGACACAAAGCCATACTTTAATCGAACACTACCGAAATTTCAAAATTTTCTCAATTAACCTGTATCTTTTCTTTTACCAGACATTATGCTATTGAAGACGCCAAAAAAGATGCATCTGGAAATGGCTTATTCGTTTATAATAGATGTGCAACAAAAACCGCACAAAATACAAGACTGATGGCTGACGGAAATATAGAGTATGTTTAAATCGACTTATTTTGGTTCTGTATGGCTTTTCAAAAATGCTTTCTTCGTTATTTTTTCGTCACATAGCTTAGGCTATATTTCCATTCCATGGTGGCTCGAAAAATGCCTAGAAAGCCCATTTTGAAAACCTCATACAATCCTCAAAAAAGCAATCTAAACATACTCTGAGCTTACTAAATCATTTGGCTTAGATTCGTTGTCGCAATTCGAGCTTCGCCTTCGGGAGGTTTTTTCCGTTAGCTTTCAAGTCATTGTAAGAATTGAAATGACCAATACTCAATTATGCAATCAATAAAGTTACTGCATCTATGTTTTGAATAGGAACTTGATGACAAACAGTATTTCACACTAGAATACATGAACAAGAGCGACACAAATAGATATAGAACACCACTTTTGATGGTAGGCTTGGTTCTAAGTATGGGATTGGTACTTTTTGCTTTTGAGTGGAAAACACCTATTGAGCCATCAGGTTGTGGTTTGTCTTTCCCCGAAGACAATATATATCTTTTGGGTTTACTTTACTTAGACGAAGAAAGCAATCTCCATGCTGACGGAACGAATCCGAAAACGTATATCATTCCGTCAGATAATGAAGAAAAAGATGACGAACTCAATCCTGAAATTTTTGAAGAAGCGAAGAAATTTGGGCAGGAGGAAGTAAATGAAAAAACAGAGTTGGAGATTCCTATTGAAGAAGAGATAGTTGTTGAGCCAATTGAGGAGTATATTGAGCCAGTAGAAGAGCCTATTATAGAAGAAATTGATTGTTTTGTTTTTTCAGAAGAAGAAGCCACTCCAACAGGAGGAATGAAAGTGTTTTACGATTACGTGAGAGAAAACATAAATTACCCTCGACTGGCAAGAGATAAACGAATTGAAGGAAAGGTTTTCATAGAGTTTTTTGTGGATAAAGATGGCTCAATCATCAATACCAAAATACTGAGAGGAGTTGGTGGAGGTTGTGATGAAGAAGCTTTACGAGTCTTGAGAAACTCTCCGAAATGGCAACCTGCCAGACAAAGAGGAAGAATAGTAAGACAAAGAATGACTTTCCCGATTATTTTCAAACTGAATTAAGCACGTTGTGCTATTTACTAGCGGAGGGTCGCTCCCATAAATGAGACTATCAAGAACTTAAAATAGGAAGCTATTTAGGCTAGACCACTTAGAAGTAACCAACAAGCTATTTCTGAGTAGCAAATAGCACAAGTATCAAACTCCAAATAGGAGAAATAAATTAGAGAAAAAGTAAGGAAAAATTAAAAATCCAGCAATTTCTGGAGCGGATTCTTATTGCCTAAACCCAAAATAAATCGTTAAAAATCAATCATCTATATACAAAACAGAATAACATGAACAAGAGCAACACCAATCAGTACAGCGGGTTATTTTTCAAAGTTGGTTTAGTAGTAAGCATGGGTTTATCGCTTGTGGCTTTCGAGTGGAAAACTCCAACCAATAACCAATTGAAAGTTGAATACGAAAGCAAAAAAAAAAATTATGATGAGTTTGATATTCAGCCAATTACCGAACAAGAGCTTGCAAAACCAAAGCCTAAAACCATGCAGAAGCCAATTGAGCAACTGACTGAAATAGAGATAGTAGATAATACCTCTAAAGAAATAAAAAAAGTATTCAAACCAGTAGAATATACTGAAAACAAAAGTATTTCGTCAGTTATAGAAATTGTTGAGGTTGTTGAAGTGGTAGAGAAAGCAGAAACTGTTTTCGAGATTGTAGAAGAGACTGCCAAGCCACAAGGTTTCTATGAATATGTGAGAAAAAACCTGAAGTACCCACGCCAAGCAAAGAGAATGGGAGTTGAGGGGAAAGTGTTTTTGGAGTTCATTGTAAACAAAGATGGCTCAATTGTAGATGCCAAAGTCCTCCGTGGAATTGGTGGAGGTTGCGATGAAGAGGCTTTGAGAATTATCAAAAGTTCTCCAAAATGGAAACCTGGTAAACAAAGAGGTCAAGAAGTTCGTCAGAGAATGACTTTCCCACTTATTTTTAAGTTGAATTAGAGCATTTAATAACAGTTCAAAGACATGCCAAGTTTTAATTAGTCAGATACTGAATACTTGAAAGTATAATTATGCTAAGCAAACTGAAACTTGGCATGTCTCTTTTATAGCCGTTCCGATTACACAATCAACCTACAAAATGAAAATTAGCCTATTTATCTATTTTCTATTGATTTCTTTTCTGTCATTTGCTCAGGATGAATCTAATGTTGATTCTGTGTTAAGAACTTTGAGAGATGTTCCACATATGTGTCTATATCCTACGTATGATGAAAATGCTAAACCTGTAAAAGGCATAAAAGTAGTTTATGAAAAATTTAGAGAAATCAAGAAATCAGAATGCTTCCAAAGCATTCCCGATTTAGAAAGGTTTAAAGTAATGGTTCTATCGTGAATTTGGGTATTGAGTGCAATTCATGATTTTGAAGTTTAAGTTATTAGGTTCAAGTGTGGACGCTTGGGAAGCCCCGCTTGAACCAGTTTTATTGCTTGTTTTTCGAGTTTTA
>JBLIFI010000277.1:0-6602 GCA_047633715.1 Flammeovirgaceae bacterium | reverse complement strand
GCTAAAAATCAACCTGAACAAGAAGCATTGTTTTTTTTAATTAGAACAGCCTCCATAGCATCTGTTGCTATTCTTCTCCTAGCAATATTGCTCTATAAACCTTTCTATTCGTACAGGATGTCTAATTTTTGGAGTCCAAAATCATCCAATCCTACAACTGAAATGGGTAGTTTATCAGGTAAATCCATCAGGTTTGATTTTGATGGAAAAGGTAGTTTTCCATATAATAATGCTGCCACGAATGATAAGTTCGCTTGGCATTTAGAGTATGATGGTATATTTGATACTAAACTTGTAATAAAAGCGAAAGGCGAAGGATATGCAAACCAAGAAGGTGTTTTTGATTATGGTTTTTATGTGGAAAACAATGTCGAATGCTTGTTCATATCTAATGGTTCGGGTAGAACTGATTATAGAAAAACATTTTATGATCTTCCAATATTTACAACTCCCTAATTTTTTAAATAACGAAGCCGAAGTAAGAAATCTTACTTCGGCTTCGTTTGAGTTATAGATTATGAAGTAATTTTCAAATTACACATCTACAAATTTGCCTATTTCTCTAATTCATTTTCGATTCTATCTCCATCACTTTAGCTTCTAATCGGTCAAATGCTCCTCTCAAATCTCCTTGATTGGCACTTTCTTCAGGTACTTGACGGCTGATGTAGGCGGCAAATCCCCAAATTTCACTTACTTCTTCCACAGGAACTTCGTAAGGCTCATAAATAATGTTGGAAGATTTGAGGCAAAGTGTATTACGCTCTTTTATTTTCTTGTAAACCTTCTTCAAAACCACACCGTCTTTCGTAACCACAATGCAAATCCTGCCTTCTTTTACACCGTTGAAATCATCAATATATTCACCAATTACAATCGTATTTGGCAAGATTGGCAACATCGAATCTCCTGTTATTTCAAACGCTCGGTAAGTTTTGCCATTTGGGAGAAATGGGAGTTTATATTTCTGCAAATCAGACAAATACTCCTCATCGGCATAGCCTGTGGTGTAACCTGCGGCCGCTTTTTCGGGAACAAATTCTACATTCTCTTTTCCTTCATCATCTACCGTAATTGAAAGAATACGGAGATTGGAGGCGGAAGCATATTTTTGCACTTCCATTCGGTGGGCAATGGCTTCGTCTTCCATTTTTACCAACTCCAAATTCAAAAGCTGGTCAACAGTTACATTGAAAAAGTCCGCCATGGCTGTCAAAACCATTAATTTAGGTTCGGCTCGGCCATCTTCATAAGAGCTGACTGCGCTTCGGGTAATGCCTAAGGCTTCTGCTAGTTTTCCTTGACTTATTTTACCATTTTTTTCTCGCAAATACCGAAGGTTTTTTCCTAAGTGAATCATATTTTTGGCGGGTAATAATTAAACTATGTGTGAATCAATGACTTACACAACATTTCTATGTCAACAAATTTAGCAATTGTTTTTATACTAGACAAGAGGAATGTTTATTTTCATGCAAATATTTGCTAATAATATACAAAATTGTTTAATTACTTGAAATTAATTCCATTTACTGCCTTCTCCCATCAAATTCCTTATTTTTGCCAATTCTATTTCAGTTTGCTATAAATAAGCAACTCTCTGTGCAAACTGAAGTTTCCAAAATTCAAAAAATCATACATCCCATATATGTTTAGTTTCTCAGAAGTTTCCCTCGACCGCATTGCCATTCATGGCATTGGCAACCCATTGCAAGAAGAAGAATTGAAAATTTCGCTCAATGAGTCCATCATTCACGATGAGGTGGTGGAGGATTTGCTGATGCAGTATTTCCTTTCCTCGTTCAAGCAAGAAGCGATGTATCATTTCGACCACGAGACGAATGTGGAAAACAATGAGGTTTTCTCCATTGCTTCCAAAATATTTGATAATCCGAACGATTTCTATCAGCAGTCTGTCAACATGGCGAAATTGCTGTATCAGCGCACCAATCACCCAAACATCAAAACGGGAGAAATGTATTTGGCTTATTTCCAAAACTGCAAAGTTGGAGAAGATTTCTGCGATGCAATTGGGATTTTCAAATCTGAGACGAAAGACACATTCTTGAAAGTATTTCAAAAGTCAGATAATTTTCAGGTGGATTATGAAGCGGGAATCAACATTAAGAAGCTAGACAAAGGCTGTTTGATTTTCGATGTGGAAAAGGAAAGTGGCTACCGTGTGGCAATGGTTGACAAAACGAACAAAGGTGAAGAGGCTGTTTTCTGGAAAGAGAATTTCCTACACCTCACTCCAAGAGAAGATAGCTACTTCCACACGCAGAACTACATGACCATGTGCAAAGGTTTTGTAGATGATGTTTTCAATTCGGAACATAATGTGGAGCGAGTAGAGCAGATTGAAATGCTCAAAAATTCTGCAAAATACTTCGACACTTCAGAAACCTTCGCTGTAGATACTTTCCAGGAAGAAGTAATGGGCGGACACCCAGAAGTGGTAGAGGCTTTCAAAGAATATAAGGAACAATATGTGGCAGACAATCAGATTGAGACTTACGATGAGTTTGAAATCTCGAAACCTGCTGTGAAATCTAACAAGAAAATTTTCAAGAGTATTTTGAAACTAGACAAAAATTTTCACGTGTATATTCATGGCAAGCGGGAATACATTGAAAAGGGCTTTGATGAAGAGCGAAATATGAACTTCTACAAACTCTATTTTACGAAAGAAGAGTAGGAGAAAAATTAAAAAAGATGGTTCTATCGTGAATTTGGGTATTGAGTGCAATTCATGATTTTGAAGTTTAAGTTATTAGGTTCAAGTGTGGACGCTTGGGAAGCCCTGCTTGAACCAGTTTTATTGCTTGTTTTTCGAGTTTTAACAAACTCGAAAAACAAGCAAATTTCTTCAAATCTTAGTTTTGTTATACCTTTTAACCAAATTCACGATAGAGCCAAAAAGATGAATTAAAAACGTGACTTCAATGGATACATAGAAGTCACCGCTTTTGAAACTAAAAATATAGCTTTGAGTAAAAAAACATTTCTTTCTATATTGAAATATGTCATTTCCATTTCTGTGGCTGGTTTTTTATTCTGGTGGCTATATCGTGGAGAAGACATGGAGAAGACTTTTGAAGACATTAAAGAGGCGAGTCCATTTTGGATTTCAACTTCAATTGGAATTGCCCTTTTCAGTCATTGGAGCCGAGCTAGCCGTTGGGTGATTGCACTTCGTCCTCTTGGCTATGAAACCCGAACATTTACAGCTTTCTTGGCGGTTATGTTTGGGTATTTTGTGAACTTATTCGTGCCTAGACTTGGTGAAGTAATGCGCTGCGGGCTTTTTTATAGAACCGAAAAAGTGCCTATAAACATTTCTTTTGGTAGTGTTTTGGCTGAAAGAGCACTAGATTTCATCATCCTTGTTGCCTTATGCATTGTAGTGTTTTTTGTAGAGTTCGACAGAATTGGAGGCTTTATACTAAGTGAGTTTAACAATAATTCGGAAGCAGTAACTCAAAAAATTTATATTCTACTTGCCATTTGCTCATTGGCATTTCTAGGATTGATAGCGCTGTATCTTCTACGAAATAAGCTCATGAGATTACCTCTTGTTATCAAAGGAAAGGGTTTTGTTTTGGGAATGAAAGATGGCTTGCTGAGTATAAAAAAGCTTTCTCGAAAACAACGATTAGCATTTATACTTCATACCCTCAATATTTGGGCAATGTATTATTTTATGAGTTACGTCCTTTTTCTCTCAATGCCTGCCACTTCTAACCTTTCTTTAATGACTGGATGTACTGTTTTGATTATGAGTGGAATTGCCATGGTAATTCCCTCGCCAGGTGGTATAGGCACTTATCATTTCTTTGTTACAGCTACTTTGATTGCTTATGGTTTAGAGGAGGGGATTGCTAAGAATTCCGCCTTATTAATGCATAGTGTTCAATATTTGGCTACTATTATAATTGGCGGATTGAGTTTCCTAATCAGTATTTTCATTGCCAGAAAGCAAGGAGAAAACATCGGGCACATGGCAGAAGATGTGGTGGGCTCTGTGGATAAAGTGGAATAGTAGAGCTTACTATTTCACCTTCAAAACCTTAAACTCCACTCGCCTGTTCAATGCTCGTTTTTCTGGATCCGTATTGTCGGCAATTGGGTGCATTCCCCCATAACCTTTGCCTGCCAGCCTTCTTTTACTAATTCCACGGTTTGCCAAGTAATTTCTCACAGATTCCATTCTTTGCCTAGAGAGACGAATCAATTTGGCAGGATTACCAATATTGTCAGTATGCCCGCTAATTTCTATTTCAATACCAGGATTGTCTTTCAACACCTGAACCAACTTATCTAGCTCATCGTAAGAAATTCCAACCATTTCGGCACTTGCTCGCTTAAAGAATACCTTTTTGAGTACAAGTGTCTGATTCTCAATAATCTTCTTGATTTTTGCTTCTAAATTATATACTTCTTTATCATCCCTTCCGAAGCCAACATAATCTTCTGAAAAATACAAATAGCCTTTTGCCCGAACGGTCACTTCATAGCTATTGTCTAAAGGTAAAGCGACTAAGAATTCCCCAGTAGTTGGGTTATTGTTTATCTCTTTCACAATACTATTATCTCTCCTGTTTTTGATTACGATTTTGGCATCCAATGGAGATTTATTATCGAAATCTTTTACAGAACCCATTAGTAAAGCATAATCCGTATCTCCTTCCACCTCCACCTTTTTTACTCCTGCGCTGAAAAGTGAAGTTGGAGAGTAATCTACCGCCATAATCAACGGCTCATCTACATTCTTAAATGTTACTTTGTAAATATCATGGTCGCCAAAAGTGTCTTTTCCCTTGCTGGAGTAATAGCCATTTCGGTAGTCGGCAGAAACCACAATGCATTGTTCATCGTAAGGTGTGTTGAGCGGAACGCCCAAGTTTGTGGGTGCTGACCAACCATCTTCTGTGTAAATAGATTTGAAAATGTCTGTTCCACCAATAGAATTATGTCCTTCGGAGCTGAAAAATAGCGTTGAGCCATCTGGGTGCATGAATACGCCATTTTCATCGTATTTTGTATTGATTGTTCCCCCCATGTTTTCGGCAACTCCCCAATTTCCCAAAGCATCTTTTTTGCTGATCCAAATATCTCTTCCGCCAATGGAGGGCGAGCGATCGCTAACGAAATAGAGCGTTTTGCCATCGTCTGCGAAACTGGCAGCGGTTTCCTCTGTTCCATCATCATTAATAGTTTCGGGGAAAGGCTTCGGCTCGGTCCATTGTGCCGATTTGAATTCTGAGAGGTACAAATCGCCTTCTCGGGCAATAATCATTTGCAAACCATCGGCAGAAAGACTCACGGTGGCATCATGCTCGAAAGTGTTGATGGGCGAACCTACATTTCTTGGAGCAGACCAACCGCCTTTTCTGTTGTAAGTCACATAAATATCTTCAAAATAAAGCGCATCCATGTCTTTCTCTCCACCCGTAGTATTGGGTTTTCGAGCAGTAAAAAACATAACCGATTCGTTGGAAGCAATTATTGGGCTGTGCTCTCGGTAAGCAGAATTCATCCAGCTTCCCATGTTCTCAAATTTAGCATCAATAGGAGATTCTGAAAGTTCCTTTCCATTTCTGCATTCTCGAATTTTCTTGTTGACTCGCTCAATTTCTGAACTATTTTTTTCTGGGTCGAGCTTTTCCACAAACTTCATGTATTCGGCAATTGCCTTTGTCCATTCGGAATTGTAATGGTAAGCTTTTCCAATATAAAAATAGATAATTGGTTCAGTTTGCGGGTCGAGTTCCAAGGCCTTTTGGAAATAGGGCAAAGCTTTCATGTGAGTTGCTCCAGAAGGCAAATCCAAGAAGCTCCTGCCTATTTTCATGTTCAATTCGGCATTGTCTGGATTGATTTCTTGGGCAATCTGAAAGTATTTCAGAGCCGAGTCGAAGTTTGCCAAAAAATCGTCTCCATAATAATCATCTCCTTCGGCAAGTGCTTCTTTCGCTTTCTTGAAAGTTGCCTTGTCGGGAATGGTTTTCTTGCTAAATTCTACAGATTGGGAAAAACTTTCAGCAGAATACAATCCACTCAATCCAACCAAAAGAGAAAAAAATATTGATTTATATAATTGAGTTTGATTGAGTTTCATATTTATTATACTGTTTGATGCTTTTATGTATTCTCAAAATTAAAACTCAACAGCTGGAAGCTGTTGGCTACGGGTAGAAAAAACTTGATTTGTAATTCTATTCTTGTTCCTGCAAATGGCAAAATCCTTTCTCTTTCTTCTTGTTTATTTACAAAACTTAGTCAAATAATCAGTTGCCTCTTTATTTCCATAGGTTTTTGCCCGTTTCCAATCAGTACAAGCGCCAGCAGAATCTCCAAGTCTTGATTTCACAATTCCTCTGTTCAGCAAGGCAAGTGGGTGTTTAGAGTCGATTTTGAGTGCAAGGTTGCAGTCTTCTAAAGCTCCACCGAAATCTTTCGTAAAGTTTTTGGTAGCCGCTCGGTTGATGAGTGCCAGAATATAATTCCCATCCAATTCTATCGCTTTGTCAAAATCGGCAAGAGCTTTTGGGTATTCTTGGAGTTCAAAATGCGCTTTCCCACGATTGGTAAAAGCTCGT
>JBLIFI010000276.1:0-6605 GCA_047633715.1 Flammeovirgaceae bacterium | reverse complement strand
TCTCTGACAAATTTTGTGGAGGTCGAAATTACTAGATTAAAGAACCTGATTTCTAGCCAATCAAATATAGTTTTCCTCGTTGCGTGTCTCACGCAACACCTTGAATCACATAAATTGTCAGACAACCATTGTTTCTTTGAAATCCATTTTCCAAATGCTTAATACAATTTACTAAAAAGCCATATTTTCTATTTAAATAACTGATAATCAATTTTTTATTAAATACAGGATTTGAAAAATTAGGGTGGGAAATGTCGGTTAAAAAGTGTATTTTAATTTATTGCGACAAAATGAGATGCGCCCATTTCATACTACTGTACATTTTAAAAACAAGAAATCTTAGCAGCGGTTAAAAACCCTGCCGAAGGTTGGTTTCAAGCTCGTTCAACGTATGGCAGGACCACAACGTTTCACTTTTGTACAGTAGTATGACTCAATTGATAACCTCCATTTTTTGTATAAAATAGTCACTTGGTTTTTTGCCAAACCTTGCTTCATAGAGTTTGGAGAATCTTGAAACATGATTCATGCCAATGGAATAGGCAATGGCAGTAGTATTTTGGTAACTGCCATTCTCTAATAACTTCCTTGCTTTTTGTAAGGCAATTTCCTGCTGATATTGTTTGGGTGTAAACCCTGTAATCTTCTTGATTTTGCGTTGGAATTGGCGTTCACTCAAATGAAACTGCTCAGCAAGTAAGCTAAGGCGAAAATCTTCATTCTCTAGTTCTTGCCTAATAGTTTTTTCCACTTCTTCCAACCATTCTACATCCGAACGAAGCACATGGGCACTTTCTGATTCACCTTTATCGGCAGTAGCAAATTCGTCCTTCGTATTTTCAGTCAACGGTTCTTCTTCTTGCCAGTATTGCCTTGCCTCGTTTCTAACAAGAAGGTTATTCACTCTTGCCAGTAACTCTTGGGGCGAGAATGGTTTACTCAAATAATCATCTACCCCAATGGTGAGTGCTTGTAATTTATGGGCTTCATCTCCTAAAGCAGTAAGCATAATTACGGGAATGTTTCTGTAAGTATCTGAGTCTTTGAGATGTTTCAATAATGTATAGCCATCCATTTCTGGCATCATTACATCGGAGATAATTAAATCTATTTTCTCTTTTTCAAGTATTTTCAATGCCTCTTTGCCATTGCATGCAAGTAAAGTATGATGATTAGGCGAAATCAGGCTATTGACAAAAGTCTGCATATCTGGATGGTCTTCCACAATCAGAACCTGATGCCTTTTGTCTGTGGCTTTGACAAGTTCTAAGAGTGTAAGATTTACTTCCTCCTCCGCTTCTTCCTCTATCTCTATGACTAAAGCTTCTTGGCTTTTCGCCACTTTGTAAGGTAATAGTACAGAAAAAGTAGTACCTGTGCCCAATTCGCTTTCTACCGTGAGTTCGCCACCCATAAAGTGGCTTAGTTCTTTGGCTAATGCCAAGCCAATGCCTGTACCGCCCTGAAGAGGTATACCTGGTTGTTGGCTTTGGTAAAACCGATTGAATATATAAGGTAAATCTGTCTCAGGAATACCATTTCCTGTGTCTTTCACTTGCAAAAGTAGTTGCTCGCCTTGCAGTTGTGCAATCAATTCAACACTGCCGCCCGCAGGTGTGTGTTTGAGCGCATTGGATAATAGGTTGTTGAGAATTTTCCCCATCTTCCCTATATCTGCAAGGCAAGCTTCTGCTGGAAGGTTTTGAAACGATTGAGTGTAATGAATGCCTAAGTGTTGCGCAATCGAATCGAAATTAGAGGCAATGCGACTCAGCAAAGAATGAGTCTGCACCACTTCTTCATGCAGTTTTACTTTATCTGATTCTAATTTGGAGAGGTCAAGTATATCATTCACCAAGCCCTTGAGCGATTGGGCATTGCGTTGAACCATTTGCAATGTTTTTTTGGTGGATGGCAAGAATGTTTCTTGACTGTGTTGCAACAAATTTTGCAATGGGCTACTAATCAGTGTAATAGGCGTACGCAATTCGTGTGAAATATTGGCAAAGAAACGAGATTTGGTGTGGTCTAAAGACTCCAAGGCCGTTCTTTGTTTCTCTATTTCTTGGTTTTGCTTTTGCAAAAGAATATTTGCTTTCTGCTTGTTTCTGTAATTGCGATAAAAACCTGTTCCAATCAAAATTAGAGAAAGACAGACTCCAATAGCAGTATAGGTCAGCCATTTTTGTTGTTGAAGTTCTGTCGCTTGCTGTTGCTGTAATAAGGCTTTGCTTTGCAATTCTTTATCATACTTATACTCCATCTCCCTTTGAACTAAAGCACTTGTGTTCTTCTTATTGAAGAGAGAATCATTACTGGCATGAAAGATTTTAAAAATTTTATATGCTTTTTGAAGTTGCCCTTTTTTCTCGTAAATGGGGTAAAGTAATTCTGCAACTTTCTTCTGTATTTCTCGATTTTGGGAATTGACAGCATAGCTTAATGCTATTTCATATGCTCGAAGTGCTTGGTTTTCTTGGGTTTGGAACTGATGGGCTTGACCCAAATACATGTAAGATAATCCTAACACAGCATTATCATTACATTGCAATGATAGTCTTACCGAATTGTTTAATGCAATAACAGCAGAATCAACTTGTTTTAAAAATAAGTAAGCATTGCCTATTACCAATAAACAAGAACCTAGGTTGCAACTATCACCAAGTTGCTGAAAATCTGAATAGGCAGTAGAAGCAGATTGAAAAGCTTTTTCATACTCTCCTAGTTCACCATAAATTTTTGCCATTGAGAGCTTGATCTTGGAAACACCCGATTTAAGTCCTATTTGTATATATGCTTTTTTTGCTTGTTGCAGGTAACTAACTGCTTGGAAGAATTCTCCATTTACGCAGTATAACTCAGCCATGTAGGTATGAATATCAGCCATACTGATGGTGTCTTTTAATGTTAGAGCCATCTCAAATGTATTTTGGTAAAGTTCAAGTGCCTTTGCAAACTTGCCTTGCTGGTTATACCATCTGCCTACCGATTCTATGTAGAATCTAACATCATTAAGGTTAGATTTCTGTTTGCCCATAGCCATGCCTTGCTCTATGTAATGAGATGCTGAGTCTTCTTTGGCCTGTTTGAGATATATCATACCCACCTTAAAGTTGCAAATTGCTAATTGAGAGTCGTTCCGTGGTGTTTTTCTCTCCAAAGCCAAGCTTTGTTTGAAAAATGACATTGCACAATTATAGTCTCCTAAATCCTCATAGACAGATCCGATATTGTGTAATACACTAATGATTTTGTCTTTGTCATTCAGTTCTTCATCGATTTTCAAACTTTTTTCAAAATATTGCAATCCAGATTCATAGTTTCCTTGACTTATACAAACTAGACCTATGCGGTTCAACAAATCTGCTATTTTTGATTTATCTTCTATTTTTTTAATTCTTTTAAAACATCTTTTGTAGCATAAGAGCGCAGTAGTATAGTCATGGTTTTGGTAATGAGTATCACCAATATTTTTCAAAGTGTTGGCTATATTATCCTGCCAATTTAGCTTTTCATAAATATCTAATACTTGACTATAGTAAAAAAGTGCTTTTGTACTTCTGCCAATAGAGTTATAGAGTAAAGCTAAAGAAGAGGAGTTTATTGCTACTCTACTCATGTTTCCAGCCTCTTTACCCATTTCAATACTCTGCTCTAGAAAAGAAATAGCAGTTTCCGTATTGCCCATATCCTTATTGAGTCCACCCATCTGACCCAAACATTTAGCAATATTGGCTTTATTGCCCAAAGTCTCATAGATTTTTAGTGCTTTCTCTACATAGACAAGAGCTTTGGTAAATTTTTTATTGAACTGAAAACTCTGTCCGATATTTAAAATAATGGCAGCTTCCCATACTTTGTTATCCAATTCCTGATATTTTTCTAAAGATTTGTGAAATGTTGCTATCGCTTCATCATACTTATACTGAAAAAAATAGACGTTGCCTAACCAATATAGGCAGTAAGCAGTAAGCTCCTCTAATCCCTTTTTTTCACTTTCGGCAATTACCTCTTTATATAAAGGAATTGCTTTATCATAATGCCACAGATAGTATTGGATAGTACCTCTATCAGATTTGAGATAGAGCCTAGTTTCATCATCTCCCAATCTTTTAGCTAGCTCCATTCCTTTGGCAATATAATACTCAGCAGTAGCAGAATCGTATTGAACTAACGCACTAGTTAAATCGTCACAGGCTTTTAATCGAATGCTATCAGCCACGCCACTTTCAAAAACTTTGATTAGGCTATCAGCCATTTGTTGGGGCTGAGCTTTTAGTGCATAAGATGATATGCTTAAAGTAAAAAGGATAAAAAAGGAGTGTTTTTTCATAGTAAATAGTTTTCAGATGTGTTTAGAGTTTCAAAACTGAATTAGCAGGCATAACCCATAATTCATTCATCTTTCTTTGCACCCAAGTTATTACCTATAAACAAATCGAACAAAGAAAGCTTTTTTAATTATTAATGTATTTACGAATTATGTCGGGTTATGACAGCCATTGTCGGGCTTTGACAGCCAATGTCGGATTTTGACTAGGCAGGGAAATGGAACCATCCTACATTCGTTCATAATCTTTTTTTAAACACTTAAATAAGTTAACATTATGAAGAAGTTATTGTACTGGAGTAAAAGCTATTTGCTCCCACTTTGTTTAGTATTGGTCTTAGGACTTATGAGTTGTGAGGAAAATCATATAGAACCTGTAAATGATGATGAAAGTGTTACCGTTGAGACTGAATCTTTTGTTTATCATTATAATAACAAAAGATATGATGTTGATGAGTGGAAATCTCAGTTTGGTAGTATTGAAGGCAAGTCAGTTGTCATGGTAAATGATCATATTCTTGTATATGATAAAGCGAAAGAAGCAAGAAACATGGGCGAAATAGTCCAGAAAAAGCTGAAAGGTGACAAATTAAATAACTCAGAAATAATGCGTAGTGCAGTTCTTGTGGATATTATATCAGGTTATGACGGTAGTGATCCATACTCTTATGCATTTCGATTAAATTACTATCAGCACAAGAATTCTTCAGGAGATTATTTAACAATATTTGTAGGAAAAAAAATAAGTGTTAGATCATGGGACAATAGAATAAGTAATAATTCAGGTTTAATGAATTTCCCTAGCGATTGGAGAAATATTGCTTCTTCGTACCAATTCGAATATATTGAGTCTCCTAGAATACCAGCGATATATCCTGGCGCACCTAATAGAGAACTTCTGTTAAATATTAAGACTTACTCGGGTCTTAATGCTGATGGTGTTGACTGGAATAAAACTCTAAGTGGTAGAGGGGCTACAAACAGTGATGGCGATTTAAGTAATAATAGAATCTGGGGCTCCCTTGGAATAGGAAATTGGAATGATCAATTCGAGAGTGTAAAGTATAAGGTGCATTAAGAGTCTCTAAACTAGATGAACGAGTTTGTGTAGACATCTTGTACGAATTGTTACATATAGAGTTAAGTTGTAAATAACCTCTATATGTAACAATTCTATACCACTCTACTATATCAATAATTTTTGGCATTGAGGTAGTTTCAACCGTAGAGCATTTTGCCTTGCGGTTACTACAAAAAAGCCTTTCAAACCAAAGAAAAATACCAGCACGAAAGAAATCAGCTTCCCACAAGGCGAAAATAATACTGCCAACTTTGAGTTCAAACTACTAGCTCAGGCACAGGTAGAGTTGTTTCTGCACCAAATAGGCGAAAACAGGTCGTATCGCCTTGCCAAAGTGATTATGAACCAAGGTTTGCGCCAACTTTCCTTGCAATTGCCCACTTTGCAAGCAGGAAAGTACATTTATGTGCTCAAAGCCAACCAAGAGCAAATGGATATGGGCAGAGTGTTGGTGGGTTGAGTTTCCCTACAAATCCTTAAAATATTTCACACCTTGGGCAAAATGCTTCCATACAATACTCAAGTTCATTCGTTCTTTGTGTTGGTGTGTTTTCAGGTTGGATTGGGCAAGTTTCCTGCGTTTCAAGAGTTTGGGGATTCGTTGGTAAAAGTGAATGTGCGCTCGGAAAACGGCTTTAAAATTTCCAGCTTCTCCTTTTGACAAGAACATTAAAGCGGAAATTCCATCCAAAATCATTCTAATCAAAATAATGAACGGAAGTTGCAAGCCTGGCAGGTTCTTGAAAAGCAACATTAATGAGTTTCGGAAATTCAAGTAGGTTTTTCTCGGATTGGATTTGGGCATTGTGCCACCTCCAACATGAAAGACTTCACTCTCTCCGCAGTACCAAACTTGAAGACCTGCATTTTTCACTCTCCAGCAGAAATCAATTTCCTCCATGTGGGCAAAGTAGATTTCGTCTAATCCGCCAAATTCGTGGTAGGTTTTGGCTTTTACAAACATACAAGCTCCTGTTGCCCAAAACACGGGAATATTATCGTCATATTGCCCAGAATCGGTTTCTAATTCCTCAAAAATTCTACCTCGGCAAAATGGATAGCCTAGGAAATCAATCATTCCGCCTGCTCCACCAGCGTGTTCAAACTTAGTTTTATCGGCAAATAGCTTGATTTTTGGATGGCAAGCCACAATTTTCTCATCAGAAGCCATTAGGTTCAAAACTGGGGGAATCC
>JBLIFI010000275.1:0-6726 GCA_047633715.1 Flammeovirgaceae bacterium | reverse complement strand
GGCCCTGTTGTGCAAGTGAAAACCAAAGTTGCCAAAACTAAAGTATATGCAGACCAAGACCCACAAGTAGTTTGGAAAGGTGATTTGGTAGTTTTAGTAAACCGATTCAGCGCATCGGCTTCCGAGATTTTAGCGGGCGCTTTGCAAGATTATGAAAGAGCCATTATTGTAGGAACTCCAAGCACTTACGGAAAAGGTACTGTGCAACGTTTCATCGATTTAGATAGGATGTTACGAGGAGGCTACGCAGAATATGCTCCGCTTGGCTCTTTAAAGCTCACTATTCAAAAATTCTACCGAATTACGGGTAAATCCACCCAATGGAAAGGCGTAGAGTCTGATATTGTGTTGCCAGATGTTTACACATTCATGGATGGCGAGAAAGATGCCAAATTTGCACTTCCATGGGATGAAATTGAGAGCGTGAAATTCGATAAATGGAAAGACAGCCCAAATGTTGACAAACTCAAAAAGAAAAGTGAGAAGCGAGTGAAGAAAAGCGAAGTGTTCTCTATGATTGCCGAAAATGGCAAAAGGCTGAAAGAGCAAAGAGAGGAAACAGAACTTTCTCTGAACTACGAAACCTATATGAAAGAGCAGGAAAGGCTACAAGCAGCAGCTAAAAAGTTCGAGAATGTTGGTAAGCCTCACGATGGATGGAAAATTACACCAACCAAATCCAACGTGAAAAACGAAGCGATGGACAAGAACAGGAAAGATTTGAATGAAGCTTGGCAAAAGGAAATCAAGAAAGATGAAGTGATTGCCGAAGCTCTGAATATTTTGAGAGATATGTAAAATAAAGTGAAGAAATTGGCTCTTTGATGAATCTAGTGATTTTTCAAAGAGCTTTTTTTGGGTTCAAGCAGGTTCGTAGATTGATATAATTTATTCGTTTAAAACAACTCTACCATGAAAACAACGAGAATTGTCATTGCAGGAATTGGTGGAGTAGGAGGGTACTTTGGTGGATTATTGTCCAAGCATTTTGAAGAAAGTGACAAGGTTGACATTTGCTTTCTTGCCAGAGGAGAACATTTAAAAGCAATTCAGGAAAAAGGTTTGAAAGTCATTCAAGGAGAAAGTGAGTTTGTAACTCGCCCAACTTTGGCAACTGATACGGCTTCGGAAATTGGCTTGGTAAACTTCGTTATCATCAGCACAAAAAGCTATGATTTGGAAGATAGCATTCGGCAACTGAAACCTTGTATTGATGATAATACAATCTTACTTCCTCTGTTAAATGGTGTGGATAGCAAAGAGCGGATTGAGCAATTATTGCCCAATAACCTCGTCCTAAATGGTTGTGTTTATATTGTCTCACGGCTTGCTGCACCTGGCGTGATTGCCAATACTGGAAATATCCAAAAACTGTTTTTCGGATTGGATGATTATACGAACCCTGAGCTGAATCGTTTGGAAAACCTGTTCAAAGAAGCAGGATTGGAAGCAAGGAAATCCAACAAAATCTCTTCTATTATTTGGGAAAAATTCATTTTTATTTCCGCTTTGGCAACTGCCACTTCTTATTTCAATTGCAATATTGGCGAGTTGCTGAATAGCGAAGAGAAACTAGAGACATTTGAAGTGTTAGTTGAAGAAGTTGTGCAGATTGCCAACAAAAAACAAGTGATTTCAGCTGATGGATTGGTAGAAAAAACAATCCAAAAAGTGGAAACTATGTCTCCAAATGCAACTGCTTCTATGCACTCAGATTTTATAGCGGGAAAACAAAGTGAATTGGAAACTTTGACCAATTATGTGATTCGAGAAGGTCGGAAATATGGAATAGAAACACCAACTTATGGAATGGCTTATGAGTTTTTGAAAGGTGGGTATTGATAAAAAAAAGGATTACATAAAGATTTAACTTTGTGTAATCCAAAAATATTATTTCATCTAGTGTCAGAAATCTACCTCCATTCTTCTTTCTTTTCTTCCTCCTCTTTTTCCTCTTTCTTTTCTGGAATCGGGTATTGTGCTTGGCGGAGAATTTTACCTGAATTATCCACTAAAAACTCTAATCTGTTTAATTCTGTTTCGTAGAGGAAGAAATAGCCTTTTTTGTCTTTATTTGTATTTGCTTGGAAGGCTTCTACCAAGAATGCAGTAATATCCATTTCAGGAAGTGCATTGGTTACTGTTTCGGGAATTTCCTCAACTTGGACTTGTGTTCCTGCTTCTTGCCATCTGCCATTCACATCGAATGCGCCATATTGGTAGGCGGTTCCGTGTTGGAAAACTGCAATGTATAAATCGCCCACTTTTCGCCAACCAAAAAGCAGTTTCTCGGCTTTGAACTTTAACCCCAAGCCTTTTGTGAGTTTTTCAGTAGGCTCAATTGGCTGCCCATCTGTGTTTTGAGCATTCAATCCAACAGAAAATAGAAGAACGAAAAGAGAAAAGTATATATTTTTCATAGTAGAAGGTATTGAGGAGTAAGTGGATTTCTATTTGTTTCAACGAAAAAAACTTAATTTCTGTTGCCCAGAAATTAGGTTTAAGAATTCATTAGCATCTTTTATTTCTGCTGGGCTAGATTCCACTCAAAGCCTGCTCAATATCTGCAATCAAATCATCGGCTTCTTCAATTCCTACAGAAAATCGCAATAAGCCATCTGAAATTCCCGCTTCTTTTCTGGCTTCGGAAGTCAGTTTGGCGTGAGAAGTTTCCATAGGGGAAGTGATGGTGCTTTCGACTCCGCCCAAACTGAGTGCTTTGGGAATGAGTATGAGCTTTTTTGTGAAAGCCAATGAAGTATTCCAGCCTCCGCTTACCTCGAAAGAAAGCATTCCACCAAATCCGACCATTTGCTTTTTTGCCAATTCATGTTGGGGATGTGAAGCTAGGCCTGGATAATTTACCGCAGTAATTTTCGGGTGTTTCTCTAAGAATTGGGCGATTTTGAGCGCATTTTCATTGTGTTGCTTCATGCGGAGTGCCAAAGTTTTCATACTTCGCTCCAACAAATAGCAAACTCGTGCATCTAAAGTCCCACCCAAATTGATGGCGACTACTTTAATGCTTTCCATAATTTTGTTGGAAGTAGCAATAATTCCTGCCATCAAATCGCTGTGTCCGCCCATGTATTTTGTGGCACTATGAATCACAATATCCACACCCATTTCCACAGGTCGCTGATTGATTGGCGTAGCGAATGTGTTGTCAATCATGGTCAATACATCATACTTTTTGGCAATCGCTACAACGTGCTCAATGTCAGTTATTTCTAATAATGGGTTGGAGGGAGTTTCAATATAAATCAACTTAGTATTTGCTTGGATTTCCTTCTCGAAATCTTCTACTTTATTTCCGTGAATTAATGAGTATTCCACTCCAAATTTTTCCAAAATCTCAGCTATGAAAAAATGAGTTCCTCCATATAGATTACTTTGGAAAACAATATGCTCACCAGCTTTCACTACGCCCATAATTGCCGCACTTATTGCTGCCATTCCCGTTCCCAACACAATTGCCGATTCGGTTTTCTCTAACGCACAAATTTTCTTAGCAACTGCTTCTTGATTGGGAATATTCAGATAACGAGGATATTTGGCAGGCTCACCATCGGTTTCATACCTGAAAGCAGAAGAAGGATAAATCGGACTATTCACTCCCGTGTCTTCATCAGATAAAATAGTGCCTGCATGAATGCAAAGTGTAGAAATGGAAAGGTTTGATTTCATTTTTTGAGCTGGATTCTGGTATATTTATGATAAAGATAAAACCTCATTTAGGAGCGTATTCTATTGCACTCCAAACACAATCAATTGCTATATAAAATGAAAAATGTATAGCGGTATGGTCAAATATATGAAATTGGGGTTAGCTTGTTGCCAAGATTTTGGAAAAGTAGCACAAGTGGTTTTTCATTGGTTTGGTTGGAGACAGTAATAGGTTTTCCTATTCTCAATCTTCCAATTTCAATACGCTTTGTCGCTCTCGGTTGACTGTCAACGTAGTAACATCTGGTCGGGAGTAATGTCCTGAAGGGTCAAAATTTTGCCTTTCTTCACGCACAATTTGATGGTCAACTTCTACTACAAATAAATCTTCCATGCCCACTTGTGGTTCTAGTAGCCATTCTCCCGTTGGGCTTGCAACTGCCGATCCTCCATTGGAAATGATGTCTTTAGGAAAGCTTTCCATCAGGAAATCGTAATGTAAAGTGTCTTTCGGAATGTCAGATTTGCGGAGTAAGCCCGAAGTGGAAACTACAAAAGAGCGAGCTTCTTTGGCTATAAATCGGGTAATGTCATGTGTATTGTGCGATCCGCCAGGCCAAACGGCTACATGCAAATCTTCGCCTTGGGCATAAAGTGTGGCTCTGGGCAATGGCATCCAGTTTTCCCAACAGTTCAATCCACCCAAAGTGAATGCCCCCATTTTGTGAGTTCGCAAGCCATTTCCATCTCCTTGCGCCCAACTCAATCGCTCTTCGTAAGTGGGCATGAGCTTTCTGTGGCACGATTTGATTTTCCCTTTTTTGTTGATGTAAACTAGCGAACAATATATATTATGTCCGCCACGGTCTTCGGGGCGTTCCATCACGCCTAAATAAATGGCAATTTGATTTTGCTTGGCGAGTTGGCAAATACTGTCCAAATGCCCAGTTTCTATTTGGACGGCTTCTTTCAGGTAGTGAGCATGGAACTCCTTCTGAATTTTAGAGTTAAACCTCGCTCCGTCAGTTTGGGAAATCCAGAATGGGTAGCCAGGAATGAATGATTCTCCAAACGTGACCAAATCGCAGTTTTGTTGGCTTGCTTTTAGAATGTATTCTGAAACCTTCTCAATTGTTTTCTCTCTGTTGAGCCAAACTGGGGCAATTTGGGCAAGCGCAATTTTCAGTTTTTCCATTGCAAAAATTTGATAAAATTTTCTTGATTGATTAGAGTTAGGTTTTCTCCACCAATAACAATTTAGGCTACTAAATAATTCCGATTAAGTACCAAGAATAAATTATTTGGTAGTGCTATTTGAGTGTTGATGAAGCTTTTTATCTGATTCATTCATTTTCTCTGCTCTTCAAAAAGTACCAATGCATTTGGCACGAACTATCAAAATACCATAGGAAAGTTGGGTATTTCGGGCAGTTATTTTTTCAATCAGTCCGACAATAATAATGAATCGAGCCTTTTTGAAGATTACCTCAATACAAGGAGTCCTACGGAATATTTGAGTGCAGACACTACGCAAAACAGCAACCTGAATCATCGTCTGAATCTACGATTGCAGTATAAACCTAACAGGAAGCACAGGCTTACTTATATTCCTTCACTCACTTATCAAGAGAACTCAGGGACTGAAAACTCACAGGCGCAAACACTAATTGGCAATCTATTATCCAACCAAATAAATCAGACTAATGGGACTGATTATAATGCCTTAGATTTCCAACACAAACTTATTTATTCTTATAGAATGAATAAGCGAAGAAGAAGGCTAAGTTTAAATATTTCTCAGGGAGTAAGCAATTCGGATGGCGAAAGCGCGCTGAGTTACACGAGCATTACTACTTCAGACACATCATTTTTCAGTCAGTTTTCTACGCTCAATAGCAAGAAAAATAATTGGCGTGCAGGAGTAAGTTTCTCAGAACCTCTTTCAAAGAAAAACTCACTTTATACCCGATATAATTTCAGTTATTCCACAGAATCTTACGATAGATTCACTTATGATACAGAAGCTTCAAATAGCATAGTTTCCGAATGGAGTAATGTTTTTGAAACCAACTATCAGACACATAAAGTAGAAATTGGAAATCAATATAGAACCAAAAAAGTATCGCTTACCACAAGTTTGGGCTATCAGACTGCTCGTTTAGATAATAAGCAGGAATTTCCTTCAGATTTTGGGCTAGATAATATTTTCAACAATTTTCTTCCTTCTGTGAGATTTAGGTATAAAGTTTCTGACAGCAAAAACCTGAGAATGGATTACCGTTCTAGCACGCAACTTCCGAGTGTTACCAACTTCCAAGAAGTGATTGACAACAGCAACGCTCTACAACTGGAAACAGGAAATAGCGGATTAGAACAACAAACAAATCACTCTGTACGAGTCAGATATTCGGCAAACAATACAGAGAAAGCAACGGTGTTTTTTACCTACTTGAATGTGCAATTTGCAGATGATTATATTTCAAATGCCACCTATTTGGCAACAAGTACAGAAACTTTCCGAAGAGTGGATTTAGATGAAGGTGTACAACTTTCTTATCCTGTAAACTTGGCAGGCTATTTCTCCACCAGAGCATTTATGTCTTATGGCATGCCATTGGAGAAAATAAAATCCAACCTGAATATTAACTTAGATGCGAGCTATAATCGCCTTCCGAATTTATTTAATGAGCAGAAAAATTTCATTGATAATCAGAAAATAGGCCTTGGTTTAGTTTTGGGGAGTAATATTAGCGAAAATGTAGATTTCACAGTAAGTTCAAGATCTAATTTGGATTTAGCAAAATCTGATTTCTCAGAAGACACAAGTCTTTAGCCAAATTTCTACTGTGAAATTGCTGATTGTTACACATTGCTGTGCTAAACTAAATTGTTGCTTGGTAATTTTAGTAAAAAGGCATATAAACCAATGAATAGTAAATGCACTTTTGATGTATTTAAAGCATTCTGATTATCAGCTACTTATATGTATGGTGATGTATTTTTTACCTACTTGAATTATGAAAAATCAATCTACACAGTATGTTTTTTTGTGCTTCAGAA
>JBLIFI010000274.1:0-6743 GCA_047633715.1 Flammeovirgaceae bacterium | reverse complement strand
TATAGCTACAATACGCTCTCCAACCAAGTAAAAGAAGTGAAACTCCCAGAGGAGTTTCCAACCAAGAAAATCATTGTAGGCTTAGATGAAGATATAGAATATTACTTCACAACCGTTTATGCGCTCAGTCCAAATGGGCGATTTTTGATAGCTTATCCGAAAGACTCTACCGACTTATTGCTTTATGATTTAGTGGAAGGGAAATTTCGTAAATTGTTCCCCATAAAAGTAGGGCTGAAAATCAACTTCTCGCCAGATAGCAAACTTATTGGTATCATTTCGCCCGAAGGTACTATTTTGATTCAGAATTTGGAAACGGCAGAAACCCATAAGTGGATTGCACCAACTTCTGGAAGCAAGCAACTTATTGCTCCCGTGTTTAGCGCAGACAACAAGTCTATTCTCATATCTGCCCTAGAAAATGGCAGTTCCGTTGGCGTATTTACGATAGATGGCACGAAAATCAGCACTTTGTCGGAGCAACATAAAGCGACAAGCATCAGTTTTTCGCCCACAGGAAGATTCCTTTTCAAAGCCAATGATTCGTCTGGAGTTCATATTTGGGATATGCAGCATAAACCACTTGGCGAGAGCGATAATCTACGGCTGATAAAGGCAATTGAGAATAATCCTTCCTTGCAGAAAGAAGTGGAACACTTGCTAAAAGAATTTGATGGAAGCTTTGTTTATTCTACCTCATACCCTGTTTTTCATCGTAAATTGGCTTTGTATTTATTGATAACTTTTTTAGGATTCATGCTAGTGAACAGGCTAATGTCCGATTGGGATAATGGCGATGCCACCAAAGTGTTCTACGCAACTCCCATTTATTCACTCATATTAATGTTGTGTTTTCTGATTCCCCTAGGCACAAGTCGTTTGGAGGAATTGCAAGTATTATTTGACGGAATGTTACTCATATTATCGCCTATTTTGTTAGTGATAACTTCTGTTTCTAGCAAGGATTTCATAGAGCGGAAAAAACATGTTTGGGCGGTCTCCTATCTGCTTTTGGGTATTTCCTTAGGTTTAGTTGGGATTTATTTCCCCGTAATAGACTATTTCAATATCATTTCTGACCCAATAGTCCTTTTGCTTTTAGTGCCTTTGGGAGTCATGGGTTTGGCTGGAGTGGCTAGTATGAAATCAATAACGAATAGTTTGGAGGAAGATGAAACTCCAAAAATGAGTATCAAAATCATGTATTGGCTCTCTATTGTGTTTTTACTGTTTTACGTTTTGATTTCGCTTGTATAAGTGGGAAAGTGTAAGATTTGCAATTGAAATTTTATTGTTTCGTGAAAACAAAGCTCCTATTCTCTTTCTTATTTCTCAAACCATAAATCAAATTTAGCTCGGCAGAATAGTTTGGCACTCGAATGAACAGACAATTTCCCCAAACCACCAACTATTTCCCATTTATTTTCTACTTTTATGCTTTGTTGGATATAGCAATTTGAAACTATCAACGCCCAAAAATGGAAACTTAAATTTTGTGAGATGAATAAAGATTTAACAACATCCAATTTACATCGAAGGAATATTCTCAATAATAATTACACACTAAAAATCATCTATAAAGAGATTGATTTTGGAGGTGTTGTATTTGAAGGGAAGTATAGGTTTACAAAAAAGCAAGTAGCCGAATTTTATGAGATAGACGATAGAACTATAGACAGATATATTGAGAACAATAAAATTGAATTTGAAGAATCAGGCTATGAAACACTAAATGGGAATAGGCTGAAAGAATTTAAGTTGGTTTATGGTAACGACATTCATGTCGCTACCATGGATGAGTCTTTAAAAAAAACCTCTGTTCTTGGAGTATTTACTTTCCGTACTTTCTTGAATATCGGAATGTTACTGACAGAGAGTGAAAAAGCAAAATCGCTTCGTGCCTTGATGTTAGATATAGCGATAGATTCCATAAACAAAAAACTTGGGGGCAGTACAAAATATATAAATCAAAGAGAAGAAGAGTTTTTATCAAGTGCTATCAAGGAACATGATTATAGGCAAGAGTTTACAAATGCACTTGATTATTATATAGATGCAAGCAAGTTTAAATATGCGCAACTGACAAACAAGGTTTATGTGAGCATATTTGCTGAGGATGCGACAGAATACAGGCAGATTTTAAAATTAACAAGTAAAGAAAGTGTTAGGTCAACAATGTACTCGGAAGTATTAGACTTGATTTCGAGTTATGAAAATGGGTTTGCTGATTATTTGAAGAAACACTCCGAAAATATTGGCAGGAAATTAAAGTTATCTGAAGCCAATACTTTATTCAGCCAGTTCGAGAATCTAACTAGTTCTATATACGAACCTTTAAAGGAAAAAGTGAGAGGAATTATGGCAAGTCGAGATATGGCATTTAGAGATGCTCTCCACGAAAAGTTGAAAAATTATATCATACCTCTCTCAGCAGAAGATTTTGATAAATTTCTTGGAGAAAAAAGTATAGATTTAGAGGGCAGAATTCTAAATAATATTGATGTTTTCAAGAGATTAAAAGACAGATAATGAGTAACTATCTTTATTTCAATGTCGAATATGCAGTTCGCACTCAGGATTTTATCATAAAAAACTCAGGAGGTAGGTTTGGGATGTTTGACATTGAAAAAATCGAAAGCGTATTAGGACATATACAAAATGATTTTTATTACCCAGAGTTTGAGGATAAATCAGGGCAAAAGCATCAAAAAAAGCACTTTTTTGATGTAAAATCATTCAATATTTTCTTAAAACGTAATCATTGAATGATTTTATACAGTTTTGATTTCTAATATTTCAGCAAATCCCCAATTATATTATATCTTAACTGTTATGTTATTTTTTTAAAGACTTAATTTGATTGTTATACGATTATTATAAAATATTATTTAACACAATATATAATTATTTTCGTATAACAATTATATCATAAGAAAATTAGGGTTAAATCGCCTAAATTAAGTGCGGTTGCCCTGGAGGATAAATTGACACACCTCGTTTTCTCAATAAATAAACTTCATGCTTTTAATGATGGAAACAAGAGAACATCAATTGCCCTAGGCGCATACTTTTTAAAAGTAAATGGAATAGATCACTGCATAGACAAGTTCATTATAGAAATGGAAAATATTGCTGTTTATGTGGCTGACAATAAGGTCAGTAAAGATTTACTACAAGAAATAATTACATCAATATTGATTGAAGACGACTTTAGTGAATCACTAAAATTAAAAATCATTGATGCTTTAACAGAATAAATAAAATCTAAAATTCTCAGCTAAAACCAATATAATAATGGAATATGATGTTACCATAATCGGTTCAGGACCAGGCGGATATGTGTCCGCTATTCGTTGCGCGCAACTTGGCTTGAAAACCGCAATTATAGAAAGATACAACACTTTAGGAGGAACTTGCCTGAACGTAGGTTGCATTCCCTCGAAAGCTTTGCTCGATTCAACCGAGCATTATCACAACGCCACGCACACTTTTAAAACTCACGGAATTGATGTGGGCAAAGTGGAAGTGAACTTAGAGCAGATGATGAAGCGCAAGGACGAAGTAGTAAGTACTACTTGCGATGGCGTGGAGTTTCTGATGAAGAAAAACAAGATTGATGTTCACACAGGACACGGTTCTTTTGTAGATAAAAACACCATCAAAATCTCTCCGAAAGATGGCAAAGGAGCTTCTACGGAAATCAAAACGAAGAATGTAATCATCGCCACGGGTTCAAAACCAATTGTTATTGGTGGTGTGGAGTACGATAAGAAACGAGTAATTACTTCTACCGAAGCATTGAACTTGAAGGAAATTCCCAAGCATATTCTCATTATTGGGGCTGGAGTGATTGGCTTGGAAATGGGTTCTGTGTATGGAAGATTAGGAAGCGAGGTTACTTTCGTGGAATATGCCGACCAGATTATTAGCGGAATGGACAACACGCTCAGCAAAGAGATGTTGAAAGTCATGAAAAAGCAGGGAATGAAGTTCCACCTCCAAACAAAAGTAACTTCTGCCAAAACGAAGGGCAAGAAAGTGATTGTGACGGCAGAAAACATGAAGAAGGGCGAGGAAGTAACTTTCGAGCCAGATTACTGCTTGGTGGCAATTGGCAGAAAGCCTTATACAGATAGTTTAGGATTGGAGAATGTTGGTGTAAAAATGGATGACCGTGGTAGAATAGCAACTGACGGGCATTTGAAAACCAATATAGATGGAATTTACGCCATTGGCGATGTGGTAAAAGGAGCAATGTTGGCACACAAAGCCGAAGAAGAAGGTGTTTTTGTGGCAGAAACCTTGGTCGGGCAACATCCGCACATTAACTACAAATTGATTCCTGGAGTAGTTTACACTTGGCCAGAAGCTGCCGGAGTGGGGCACACCGAAGAGGAATTGAAGGAAAGTGGTAGGAAATATAAATCAGGTTCATTCCCATTCAAAGCACTTGGCAGAGCAAGAGCAAGTATGGATACCGATGGACTCATTAAAGTGTTGGTTGATGCCGAGACAGATGAGATTTTGGGAGTTCACATGATTGGGCCAAGAGTTGCCGATTTAATTGCCGAAGCAGTTGTGGCAATGGAATATCGTGCCTCGGCAGAAGATGTTTCCAGAATGTCTCACGCACACCCCACTTTTGCAGAAGCCATGAAAGAGGCTTGTTTGGCAGCAACGGGAAATCGTGCTTTGCATATGTAAGTTATAAGAGAAAGGCATAATAGACTTTCTCCATTTAGAAAAAGATTCTTGAAGAAAAACTCTTCGGGAATCTTTTTTTGTTTTATAACAAAACCCAACAAGTAGTTAAATACAACCAATATTAATTTATTTTTACTATCTTCGCACTTTCGTTCTGCAGTTGCTGTGAGGATTAATCGTTTTGATTGGATTGATGACTGCGAATGAACAGAATTCCCCTCACGTTTTACAAACTATTGCTCTGAAATCAAAAAACTTGCCTTTCCCAAAAGGAGGTTTTCAGAAAAATACTGAAACAGTTAGTGGCAGAACCTGCCCAATTCCCATCTGAGGAATCATTTATAAATAAATTACATGTCATTTAAGTCATTGGGATTATCCCAACCATTATTGCGAGCCATTGAGAAAAAAGGCTACGAAACTCCTTCTCCTATTCAAGAAAAAGCAATTCCGCCAGTTTTGGCAGGAAAAGATGTGCTTGCTTCTGCCCAAACAGGAACAGGAAAAACAGCAGGGTTTACCTTGCCAATGTTACAAATCCTTTCAGAAAGCCCACAGAGAGGCAGACCAATCAGAGCTTTAGTGCTCACTCCAACCAGAGAATTGGCGGCTCAGGTTTATGAAAACGTAAAAGAATATAGCGAATTTTTGGATATTAAATCCACAGTTATTTTTGGTGGAGTGAATGCCAACCCGCAAATCAGAACACTAAAAGCGGGTGTAGATATTTTGGTTGCCACACCAGGAAGGTTATTGGATTTACATAATCAGCGCGCCTTATCACTATCCAAAGTGGAGATTTTAGTGTTGGACGAAGCAGATAGAATGTTGGATATGGGCTTTTTGAGAGATATTCAGAAAGTGATGAATTTGATGCCGAAACAAAGGCAAAACCTTCTTTTCTCAGCTACATTCTCTAAAGATATTAGAAAACTGGCTGGAACGATTTTGACAAATCCAATTTCAGTAGAAGCTACTCCAGAAAACTCTACGGCAGAAAAAGTGAGCCAAAAGATGTACAGAGTAGATAAGAAAAGAAAAACAGATTTAGTTATTCAACTCATTTCCGATGGGAATTGGGAACAGGTGCTGATGTTTACAAGAACCAAACATGGTGCAAACAAACTGAGCGAGAAATTGGGGAAAGCAGGAATTACTTCTGCGCCAATTCATGGAAATAAAAGCCAGAATGCTAGAACAAAAGCATTGGAAGGTTTCAAAAAAGGAACAGTTCGGGTTTTGGTAGCGACTGACATTGCTGCTCGTGGGTTGGATATTCCATTACTTCCGCACGTAATTAACTATGAGTTGCCAAATGTATCTGAAGATTATGTTCACCGAATTGGACGAACAGGCAGAGCTGGCGCAAGTGGAGAAGCTCTTTCTTTAGTTTCTTTAGATGAGATGGAATACGTTCGGGGAATTGAGAAATTGCTCGGTCAGAAACTGAGAAGTGAAATCGTAAAAGGCTACGAAACTACCGAAACCGAAGCCGATGTGAGAGCCGCAGAAGCGGAGAAAAAAGCACAGAAGCAACACAGAAGCTCAAGAGGTTCATCTCGTGGAAGTTCACGAAGCGGTGGTTCTCAAGGTGGTGGCGGAAGTAGAAACTCCAGCCGAAGCTCAAACTCACGAAGCGGTGGTTCTTCAAACTCCAGCCGAAATAGAAGAAGAGATTAAATAGTCTTTAGTCCAAAGTCATTAGTTTCTAATTGATTACAAAAAAGGCGAGATAAAAGAATTACATTCTTTTATCTCGCCTTTTTTACTTAAAATCTGGGTACCACACAGCGAATGCTCAGTTAAGCTAGTCTTTTGCTTAGCACTTACGTACCAAGCTAAGGGTTTGCCGTCCCTTTGGGACTTTGATTTAAGTCCCAAAGGGACGATATATATTTAGGGTAGGACATAAGTCCTATCCCAATTTCCTTAACTTATTGATATTGAGCGAATGCTTGCGCTATGTTTTTTTTTAGCAATGCCTGTTTGCAACTATCATTTGAAGAATGAAAAAGAGGAAGGAATAAAGATTTGATTCT
>JBLIFI010000273.1:0-6762 GCA_047633715.1 Flammeovirgaceae bacterium | reverse complement strand
AAAAAACAGTAATTATTTGCGAGGAGCGGTAGTTCAGCTGGTTAGAATACCTGCCTGTCACGCAGGGGGTCGCGGGTTCGAGTCCCGTCCGTTCCGCAATTAAAGTAAATAAATTTTCAGAACTCCAATTTCGGTTGGATTTTGAAACTCCCAAAATTGGAGCGGTAGTTCAGCTGGTTAGAATACCTGCCTGTCACGCAGGGGGTCGCGGGTTCGAGTCCCGTCCGTTCCGCAAAAACCCAACTTTAGTAATAAGGTTGGGTTTTTTGCTATTTCTCTAAGCCAAAAGGCTTTAAAATGGTTTCTCAAAACTGATAGAAACGAACTATTCTTTACGGTTGAGTTCAAGGCTAGAGCCTTGAACCAGAAAAAAGTAATCAGGGCTTAAACCAGTAGATTCTTGGGTAGTGTGAAGCAAGTAATACTAACACAATGAAAAACCATAGCGCAAGCGTCCCCTTGTGCCTTAATATCCAAAAGCAGCATTACATGTTTACAACTACCGATTCTTGAATTTCTTTTTTTTCATTTGCAAATTCTCACATCTACACATTTACAAATTGACATGATACTGAAACACCAAGCACTCGAAAACGAATGGACTATTTTACTAAATAAGCTGAAAGATAGTTTTGGCAAAAAACCAGATTTACAAGGAGTTCTCTTTCTCATTGGCATTCAAGAACTTGGGCAAGGAAATCAAACTTTCAGCAAGGAAGAAAAGCAAGACCTGATGCACATTGCCATTTGTAAACTCATGAGCTTTGGAGGCTATTATGAGTTGGAAGGTATAGATGCAGAAGGTTGGCCACATTGGAAGTCACTCAAGAAACTCCCCTTCTTCGATATCATGAGTCAGGAGGAATTACTCCAAATGTATGCAGTAGAATATTTTGAGAAGGAAGTGGATTTGTAAAAGGTTGAGAAGGTGTAAATCCTCTTTGGTAACGGATATTTGCCTGCTTGTGCAAAAAACTTGAAATATTCTCCATTCCTTATGGATAGTTTAGATTCAAATTTCAGCATAGGGTTTTCTTACAAATCCCCCTTGATGCGTGTCTCACGCATCAGAAAACTACTGAAAATAGTTAGTTTGTTTTTTATAAGAAAACTCTGGATTTTGATAATTAATTTTGACGTTCTGTTCTGATATGAAATACTTCACTTTACTCCAGCTCAATAAAAGCGTTCAGAAACTCGTGAATGAAATCAATCGAGATTTTTGGATTGTGGCGGAAATTTCCCAAATCCAGTTGGGAACCCATGCCTATTTGGAGTTGGTTCAGAAGGAAAATGAGAAGATTGTTGCTAAATCGAGAGCGAATATTTGGCGAAATCAGCTGATAGTGATGCAACAAAAGCTTGGAGCAGATTTTGAGCATTTGCTAAAAGCAGGCTCAAAGGTTCTGTTGAAAGTGGTGGTTAATTTCCATGAAGTGCACGGAATGGCTTTGCTTGTGAATGAAATTGACGCAAGCTATACTTTGGGCGAATTGGAAAAACGCAGGCAGGAAACGATTCTCGCTCTGGAAGAAGAGGGCTTGATGGATTTGCAGAAAGAAATTTACCTTCCGAGAGTTTGCCAAAGGGTTGCCATTATTTCCTCTCCAACCGCAGCAGGCTATTCCGATTTTGTGAATCACTTGGCTCAGAATGCCTACCAATATCAATTCCATCTCACACTTTTTCCTTCTACTGTGCAAGGCGAGCGAGCTGAAAATGAACTGATTCAGCAAATTTCAGAAGCCAATCGGCAAAATCCAACCAAAAAATTTGACTGTTTAGTGATTATTCGGGGCGGAGGTTCAAAATTGGACATGGAGGTTTTCAATAGTTACCAATTATGTGCAGAAATCGCTCACTCCAACCTGCCAGTACTTACAGGAATTGGGCATCAGCGAGATACTTCTGTGGCAGATATGGTGGCAAATCATGCGCTGAAAACTCCTACCGCAGTTGCCGATTTCCTAATTCAACAATTATTGCATTTTGAATCGGATTTGGTAGAAACCTTCAATTCTGTGGTGTTGCAATCTCAAATGCTACTGCAAGAGACAGATATGGAATTGAACAGAACTGGACAAGTTGTGGAGCGATTGGCAAACCAAACGATTGCAAAAACAGATTTAAAACTTTCCAACTTGGAGTTTGCTGTAAACAGTTTGGCAAAAAGAAGTTTGAGGGAATGTGCCACCAACGTTTCCCATTTGGAAAGGCAAATTGAATTACTCAATCCAGAAAATATTCTTAAAAAAGGATATTCCATTACTTATAAAGAGGGCAAGCCACTCAATCCAACCGAAAAAATAATGGCGGGAGACGAAATTACCACCTTTACCTTTGCCCAGAAAATAGAAAGTGTGGTGGGAAACGCAGAAGAAAGAGTTTGATTCTTACTTTGACAAGATATCAGTTTAGTTCCTGAAAAAGCAAAGATGGCTTCATGCTGATTTAGGAGTGTTGCCAGAGGTATGCAAAATCAAAATTCTGGTAATTCCACAACTCCAATCCCATTTAACCGAACACAAACTGTTCGATTATGAACAGTTTTGAGCTCCTCTAAAACTACTAATTTGGCTGTATCTTTCTGTAATTCAGTTAGTTAAATATCGTTGGCATTTCTCTTGCAAATACCCTAAGCATAAGTGTCAAATTGATTTAACTCATCAGAAAACTATATAACTATGAAAAATTCAGCCTTAAAAAGAGACCTCATGAAAGAAGTAACCATCGCTTTAATATGTATTTTGATGGCGATTGGCAATATGGCTTTTGCAAGTGGAAAGGATACGCTTTCAACTTCAAAAAAGGTAAAAACAGAAACTGTAGTTTCGGCAAAAGGTGGCAAGAAAGTATTGAGCGCAGAAGAAGTGAAATTCTACAACGAAATTGAAAGATTTTACCAAGAAACTTATGTGAAGCCTGCAAAACAAGAAATTCTTCCTGCCTTCAATTTCAAAAGAATTGTGGTTTATGGACAAGATGGTTCAATAGTTCAAGAACAAAAAGGGCAATTGGATTTGAACAAGTTGCCAAAAGGAGCAAATAAATTATTCGTAGAAGACGGAGTAGCTTACTACTATATGTTCTAAGCGGTTTAACATTGTCAGTAATGGCTTAATTGTAAATTGCCAATCAATCTGCAAGTGCTACGAAATGATTGGATTTAGATAATTTGTAAAATGATTTCGGAAATTCTTCAATTCCATTTTGCAAATCTAAATTGCTGATTAACTTTGCAACCCAAACGAAATGCATTCGTAGTTCAACTGGATAGAATACCAGATTTCGGCTCTGGGGGTTGAGGGTTCGAATCCTTCCGAGTGCACTAATAACAAAAACACGCCAAACTGATAAAGTTTAGGCGTGTTTTTGCATATTTATAATTCTTATTGCTTCACGAACAACTTCGTAGCAATTCCCGAATCGGAAATAATTCTCAATATATAAGAACCGCTCTCCTGATTCTTCAAATCTATTTCTGCGGAAATCCCGTTGGTTTTCTTCTCCAAAACAGTTCTTCCCAACATATCAATTACCTGAATCGTTTTGCGCCCTTGAACTGCCCACGGGAAATCGACTTTGAATCTTCCATTGTTCGGGTTAGGCGAAAGCGATGTGTAGGCAGATAAAGTTTCGTCTGATTTGGAAGTAATTACAAAAGACCTTTCAATTTCCTCATTCTCATTCCCTGCACGGTCGGTAATCACACCAGATGCTAGTTTGACAGAAAGAGAGCCAACAATCGGCTCAAGAATTAATGTATATTTCCCATTTTCTTCAGTCAATGATTTTGCAGTTGCACCAACAACTTCCAAATCGGATAGGGAAATTGTTCCAGTTGTGATTTCGCTTGGCTCAAAAACAAGCTCAAATGGCTTTTCTTCTGAATAAACCCAATTGAAAGTAGGCAGTGTAACATCGTAAATCGTTTTTATCGTATTGGATTCAAGATTCCCATTTCCAGCTAAATCTTCAAAACTTTTTTCTGGAATTTGAACTGAAACCTCTCCTTCTGCAATTGGAGAAATCAACATGGTATAAGACTTCTCTGTTCCTTGCAATTCGGAAACTGTAGCGTTTGATAAGGTCAAATCTTGAATCTCCAAAATGGCATTTTCATTGATATTTACTTCTGCCATGAAAGGCTTGTTTGTGTATTCTTCCAAAGCTATAAAAGTGGGAATTGGCAAATCCAAATCTTCTCCGAACTGATAGCTTGGCGTAACCAAAACTGTATCGTAATAATTTACCCACGCATTATTTGTAAGAATTGGCTCGTTGAAATCGAAGTAAATATTAGCTTCGTTTCTCACGATTGTTCCATCAGGATGTCCAGCCAGTGGAGCAATTCCGAATTTGATGAATCCGTGACTTTCTGGCTCATTCTCGGTGCTATCGGGCAAATCAATGTCGTTGAAAGTCCAAGTCAGCACGGGACTTCCCTCGCCAGAAACCTGCAAATCGTAATTGTGGCTTGTGCTTCCCATTCGGAAAGTGGAAATATCCATCAATGGCGAAAGTGTATCGACCACCACAACCGTGTAAGCTGTGTCCGTTCCCGTGTTTTGGAATCGGATTCTGTATTCGAGTCGTGTGTCTGGCTTCACATAGCGGTTTTCGGTAATTCCCTGCGGGGTTGCCATTTTATCGTTCGGGTCAAAAGAATCAATGATTGGCAAACAATCCACTTCAATCTGCAAACTTGCATCGTCTTGCTCAAAGAAATTGGCAGTACTGATTCTGTAAGCCACTCCGTTGGCGCAACCAGTTACCGTAGCATTTGGCAAACTGCTATTCGGGTTTCCTTCTGTTTGGTCGGCATCTAAACGGAGCGCACCCAAAAATGGGTTTGTTTGGATTACTAAACTATCTCCACTTGCCAATTTGAAATTGTTGGAACTGGCTAATTCCGTATTTTCATAAATTCGATAGGTGCTGGAGTCTGCCATATCGCCCTCTCCCATGTTTTTAATCACAAACCGAACGCCTTCTGTATTACTCACGCAATAACCTTCAATTTCTAGGTTGGATTTATCCCAATCTGCAATGGTTGAGTCGTTGGAAGCTAAACAAGTATTTGCTGGCGTAATCCACGCTTCCGTACATTGGTCGAGTCCCGTAATTCCACTTTCGCAACGCACAATATCGGTAATGTTGATTGTGCCAAAATCCCCAGGTTTCAAAACACCCACATTGAAAATATACACACTATCTTCTGTCAATGTAAAACTGCTGTCAGCACTTACTAAATCCACATATTCAGGAAGTCTGAGATGGACTTTGGTTTCTTCGGAATCGGCAAAGCCTGTATTTTGATAAGTCAACACGGTTTGATTTTCAAAGCACCTTCTTCTTCGGTTGGAGCTTACATCTACGGAGAGGATTGGGCATTTTGTGATTTGGAGGGGGAAGTCGAGTGTGTCAACTAAGATATCGAAACTATTTAAGGAGACCATATTGTTAGTCTCGCATTCTTCAGATACTAGAATACCTTCAATTGTAGGTTTAATTATTTGCACCTTGTAATCTCCATAACCAACCTTTAATTCATAAGAGCCGTCTTCTTCTGTATAGGAATAGTTCTTGTCCAAATCGGCAAAAATAACATAGTTGCTTAATGGCTTATCGATTTCCGAGTCAAATGTGCAGTTTTGATTTATATCATCATACACTCTGCCTCTCAAAGTATTTAAAGACGGTCGGTACTCAATAGAAAACAAGTTTGAACTTGGATTCGGAGCATTTCTTTCAGGATATATAGCTATACTGTCAGGAAAAGAAATATGTAAAATTGTATCAGACTGGATAGTGTTGTTTAGAACTAGTTCAGCTAAAAACAGCGAACTATCCAATGTTGTCAAATTTTCCACTGTAGCATTTTCTAAAATCAAATCAGTATCAGAGAAGCCACTTACAGGTCTATAAAAGTTTATTTCAATAGGGATTCTTCTCTTTTTTGTAACCGTAGGCAATTCACTAGAAATAAGCGGATCACTTTGATATGCATATATTAGCCCCTGGTAATCGTCATTGTCTTTTATGAAAGGCGTATTGTATCCAACAAAAACAAATCCATTATTTACAGAGAGTCCAACGTCTTCGTAAGGGGATAGATGGGTAAACTTTATACCCTCATCATTGGAAGAATCCTCCCATTTGTCAGAACTTTCATTCTTCTCTATTGTACGTACAATAGGATAGGATGGAAATTGAGTAAACCTATACATGCCTGCGTATACAACCTTATTGCCAAATACTTGTATGTCTCTAACCTCTTTATGCCTATTAGGAATGTCTTCATCAATGTCAACTAGGAATCTTTGAGGATAACTCCAATTATCGTCTCCTTTCTTCTTTTCTATTATGTCTATCCATACCTCTCCAGTAAGGTGATACGAAATAGCAATTGTATTTTTATATATTGAGAACTTGTCAGCACGTCCGTATGGTACTAAGTAGGACCTTAGTTCTGTTTCCAATCTCCAAATACCATCATCTTGTTTTTCAAAGTCATATAACTTGAAGGAAGGGCTAGATGCCTGGGCAATTATCTTCTTTTCATAGATGTCTACAACAGAAAAATTAGTAAATGATTGTTGAAGATCATCGGGAAGAACGATGGTTTCTCTCTCCCAAACTTCGCTGTCATTTCTATTATATACCATTAGTGAGCGGTACGAAAATTGAATAGGGGAGCAATCTCTCAAAAATTCGTAAATTGGAAGTAACCAAACAGCCATCTTATGAATACTTTCGAGA
>JBLIFI010000272.1:0-6778 GCA_047633715.1 Flammeovirgaceae bacterium | reverse complement strand
GTGGCTGAATCGGGTAATTTAGAATTTATTGCCGATTATTAGCTCAATATTTTTGTGGTCGTAAAGTATATTCGTTACTTTGGCTTTAGAATTCATTCCCAAAAAGATTAAATGAGCCAACCCAAAATAATTCAGCAGGTCTTCGTTTATGGCACACTCCTGAGCCAGTTCGATAACCCTATGAGTTATTATTTATCTCAACACGCCCAATTAGTTGGCTTGGGGCGAATCAATGCTGATTTATACGATGGAGGCGATTTTCCATTGGCTGTTTTAGATGGAGAAAGCCAGTTTGCTGTGCAAGGAGAAATCTATGCAGTCAACCCTGAAAGCTACAAAAACCTACTTCAATTTCTTGATAGCTATGAAGGTTATCATGAGGAAAATAGAGCCGGTTCTCTATTCACTCGTGAGGCAGTCCCCGTCCACATCGCCAAAGGGCAGGAGATTGAATGTTGGGTTTACATATTCAATAAGTCTGCAAAAGACCTTCCGAGAGTGAAATCTGGAAATTGGTTGGAGCATTTGATGTCACAAGGGAAGCGCTTTTATTAATTCTTGCTACCTTTGCCGACTGGCTAATTATTGCCACAATTTTAAATCAAAATTATGTTATTTGCTTCTATTCTCCCCGATTTATTGGGCAGTTCCGATGTTGTCAAAATATTGATTCCCATCTTTTTAGCTATTCTTTTCTTGCAATCTGGACTCGATAAGGTAATTGACTGGAAGGGGAACCTTGGTTGGTTGAAAGGCCATTTTGCGCAATCTCCATTGAAAAACATTGTGCCTATCATGTTGGGAACAATCACAGTATTCGAGATTGTGGCTGGTTTGCTTTCTGCAGTTGGAGCAGTAAATATTCTGCTTGGAAACAGTACTGAACTAGCTCTTTATGGTGCGGAGCTTTCTGCATTGAGTATTATTATGCTATTTTTCGGTCAGCGAATTGCCAAAGATTATGCAGGAGCTGCCACTTTGGTGGGCTATTTTATAGTCTGCATTTTGGGGATTTTAATTCTTGCCTAGAAATAACCAATTATGAGCCAAAAGGTAGAATGTTCTTCTTGCGCAATGGAGGTAGATAAATCCAACAAAACCTGCCCGATTTGTGGAAACAAACTAGAAACCCACAGTCCTTACCTAAAATGGACTGCTTTGCTTTTGGCTCTAATTATGCTTTTTTTCTTGTTGGCTCCCTAATTTTTTTTCCCAAACTACATAGCGCAAGTATCCGCTTGTGTTTTCCGTGGATTCAACTATTACTTCTCTAATTCTACTATCAAAATAATCCTTCTTCAATCTCCAATAGCTTATAACCTCTTCCTCTCACATTCACAATCTGAATGGAACTGTCTAATTTCAATTTCTTTCGGAGATTGGTAATATGAACATCCATGCTTCTGGCTTGGAAATAGGAATTATCTCCCCAAAGCTTTTTGAGTGTATATTCCCGCTCTAGCAATTGGTTTCTCTGTTTGGAAAGTAGAAAAAGCAAATCAGATTCCCTTTGTGTAAGCACGAGTTCCTTTTCCCCAAATTTTAATAATCGGAGTTTGGGACTGAATTTGTAAGCCCCGATTTCCAAAACCTCCTGTTCATTCTGGGGTTCTGCATCAAGTGTTCTACGCAAAATTGCATTGATTCGCATAATCAACTCCTCCATGCTGAAAGGTTTTTTTACATAATCGTCAGCCCCTATTGCAAAACCTTCTAGCACATCTGCTTTCATAGATTTTGCTGTTAGGAATACGATGGGGACATTTTTATCTATTGCCCGAACTTCTTTTGCCAATGTGAAACCATCTTTTTCAGGCATATTCACATCAAAAATGCACAAATCGGGTTGGAAAGTAACAAAATCCTCATAACCTTGATTTCCATTTTTGCTAAGTTGTGTGTTGAATTTTCGAGTCTCCAACAGTTCCTGAATCATCATTCCAAGAAACTCATCATCTTCCACCACTAAAATTTTTGTAGGAATCGCCATTTTCTATCATTTTCAAGAGGAAATCTAATTCAATGAAGAATCAGTTTTGAAAATGAAAATTACTAATTTTAGTGTTAACTGAAAGTAGGTGGAAATGACAAAATTAGTTAACGGAAATAATGCAACCTATTTTATTCCTTTACTCTTTTCCCTCCATCTTGATTGTGAGGATTGATAACTTTGCGGATGTTCAGTTAGTTACAAAATACATTCAAGCAACTCAAAAAAACTTATTTCTATGATTCCCAAAAATGCAACTGTCTCACAAATAAATGCCTTCGCCATCAATATGCTGAAACATTTGGCAATTGAATTCACAGAGGTAGGCGAGGATTTCGTTTCTGCAAAAATGCCTGTAGATGAGCGCACACAACAGCCGATGGGTTTATTGCACGGAGGCGCTTCTGTGGTTTTGGCTGAGTCGCTCGGAAGCGTAGCAGGGCAACTTTGTGTAGAAGAAGGGCAATATTGCGTGGGTTTGGAAATTAATGCCAATCATTTGAAAAGCGTAAGAAGTGGGTTCGTTTATGGAACTGCCAAACCCATTCATGTAGGTAAAAGAACTCAAGTTTGGGAAATCCGAATTGTAGATGAAGCAGATGATTTAGTCTGCATCAGCCGAATTACCTTGGCTGTGATTGATAAAAGGAAGAAATAATTTGGAAACCTATTAATTGAGAATGTTTTGAAAACCCCTATTACCGACATACGAGTCAAAATTTACTTTAACCCAGTTGAGAGTGGAAAAGAAAAGGAACTTATCCACAAACATTGGTGGCAGGTATATCTACCAGGTTTATTTCTAGTAAGGAACGGGAATTAAATAAAATGCTACTTTTTCTCTTGTTTCTTTTTGGTCTATTCTTCGTTAAAAATTTCGTCATAGCGGTGCTATGACTGCAATTTTTGCCTAGACTAGCCTCACAAATAAACTGCGATAAAAAAGTAGTTTATTTATTTCCCATTCCTAAGTGTGATTAGCACATCTTCTGAAGATTATAGTTATGAAACGAATGAAGTTTACGAAATAGATTTATGTTTTCACATTGATAAATATGTAAAAGGAAGACTAAAAGTTGGAAATGAATTTCTCATTTATAACAATACTCAGCTTCTTGGAAATGGGGTGGTTTTGAATATTCATAATGAAGAGCTTAATTATTGGTCAACCGAACATGAATCAACTAATCTAAATTCATCCTTGAAAAGCCTTTCTACGGGTAGATTGAGGAATCTATCCAACAAAATAATTGACCAATTCAAAAAAGAAGAAAAAATAAAAAGAAAACTCAAGGTTGAAACCCAAAATGGTCATGTGAATATTTGTGGCAGAATCGATGCTTCTAATTCCTTCATAAATTTATCTTTTGTTGAAGATTTTATGATTTCTTATTGCTCTAATCATAAATCCAAGTTTAGGTATTTGAAGAATGAAACCCGCTCTCAATTGGAGTTTGTTTTCTGGAATGACAATACTTTCTTTACTGGAATTATTGAAATCAGAGTGTGATTTTTTTAGAGTAATTTCAATCACTTTTGGAACTTATATTTTCCCTGTTTCCAAATCCTTCCTATTCTTAGATGAACATAAAAAAGGGAAGGAAATCTGTAATCAGATTTCCTTCCCTTTTTTTAGTAAATACTCTATTTTTTAGTAATTCGCTCCTGCTCTAATCATTGCACATCGAAAACCGATAGTAGCAGTGGCAGAATCTTCTTCTAAATATCTTCTTGTTCCTGGAGACAACCAGTAAGCAACATCTTTCCATGAACCACCTTTGTAAACTCTTACGTGGTTGTCAATAAATGTTTGCCAGTTTGGCTTGTCATAGTTGTAACCATAGCTTCCATCATCTAGGAAACCACTATTTCTAATTGGATTCAAGTCAGAGAAATCTTCGAATGAAAGTGGACGATAAATATCTTCAACCCACTCATTTACATTTCCTGCCATGTTATATAAACCGAAATCATTTGGAGGATTAGCATAAATCCAATCCGTAATCATGGCTCCATCATTCAATTTACCTGCAATACCTGCGTAATCTCCTCTACCTCTTTTAAAGTTGGCAAGCATTGTTCCCATTTGCTTTCCGTAAGGGTTTCTCATTGAGTGACCATTCCAAGGGTAAATTCTTCTATGACTATGGTTTTCATCATTGTACTGAACACCAATCAAAGCTTGTGCGGCATATTCCCACTCTGCTTCAGAAGGCAAACGATAAGCTGGCAAAACAATTCCAGACTCCAAAGGAATCCTTCCTCCACTTTCAGCAGTAGTTACTTCTTCTTCCGTTCCATTAGCCATTGCCAAGTTTCTGTTTACCATTGTAGTTCTCCAGACACAGTAATTGTTTGCTTGCAACCAAGAAACACCTACAACTGGGAAATACCTAAAACCTGGGTAACGAAGGTAATGATCTACATAAGGGTCATTATAAGCCAACTCTTTTGACCAAACTGTTGTGTCTGGAAGAGCTTCCTCATAATATTGCTGACCTGAATCTTTTGCGTAATGCAAGTATTCTAACCAGTGAATATTGGCAACTTCTGTTTCATCCATATAGAATGAAGCAACTGTTACTGTTCTCTCCAAGTTGTCTCTGGAGTTTAATATGTCTTCTTCAAAAGAACCAAGGATTACACGGCCACCTTCAATGAAAACCAAATCTGGTCCGTCAGGTTGTCCGTTGAAATCACGAACAGCAAATGCACCATCTTGGTCATCTTTGCCCGATGCGAAGTCAATTCCAGTTTTTGTGCTGGATTTGCCTGGCTCATAACTTGTGGGATTTGCACCTTTATTTCCACAACTGGACACTATCAAGGCAATAGCTAAACATCCAATGAGTGAGTAGTAACTTTTAAACTTATTCATAGTTTATTTCCTTTTTTACAAATGGCTATTCGCTTTAGTAAGCCTTCAAAATAATGCCAAATTTATATGAATGAAAAACTTTTGCGTAATTCTATTTCAAAATAGTTTGTTTCTAACCAACTATTTATTCAAATGTTGATTAGTCAATAACTGTACCTAATAGGTAAGTCGACTGCCACTAATCCAAATAAATAAGCCATATATACTTTCAAAAGCCTGAAAATCAACTTGTTAATAATTCACAAAAATCAATATTTTATATTGATTTTTCTTAGAGCTTGTGTCCAGAAGGACACTCCATTTCCTATTTCATATTGAGTTGACTTCTGTAACCTAAAATCATGTAGCCTCCTGAATGACAATTTCAAATTGCCATTTGCCATTTGCAAAAAAGACACAATGCTATATTTTGAAATTGGTATAGATATTTGGGTACTGCTCGATTAAAGTATGAAAGGCGTTTTTCGGATTTATTGAACAACTTGAAATCCTTATTTGGAGCGTAGAGTAAGATTCTGTAAATCTAAACCTGCATTTTCTGGTTTCCATACCATAGTTGAACACTGCCAAATATTTGAGAAGTAGAGCCCTTCAACTATTGCAGCGATTATTAACCTAATAATCCTATCTGCCTTTCCCATGTTTTTTCATCATCTGAATGTAAGTTTGGGCATTACCGATTTTGAAAGAGGGAAATTAAATCTATAATTATTCATTTTCCAAACCAAACTCCCCACAAATCTGTTCTCTAAATCAAATCTTGATACTTGATACTCAATCATGTCCGCCAAATCCGAAATCATAAAAGACAAACTTTCCCGACTTCCCAAATCGCCTGGAGTGTATAAATTCTATGATGCGGAGAAGATAATTTATATTGGGAAGGCAAAAATTCTGCGTAATCGAGTTTCGAGCTATTTTAACCAATCGGCACAGCACAGCAGGAAAACCAAGAAGTTGGTGAGTGAAATTCGAGATTTGGAGTTTGTAGTTGTGAATACTGAATTTGATGCGCTTTTATTGGAGAGCAACCTAATTAAAACACATCAGCCGAAGTATAATATTCTGCTGAAAGATGATAAATCCTACCCGTTTATTTGTGTAACCAATGAGCCATTTCCACGAGTTTTTGCCACTCGGCAAACTCGAAAAGCTACCGACCGCTATTTTGGGCCTTATGCGGGAGTTCGGAATATGAATAATGTGCTTTTGCTGGTCAAAAAATTGTACACCGTTCGGAGTTGCACTTTCTTTATGGATAATGAAACAGTTGCCGATGGGAAACATAAAGTTTGCTTGGAATATCATATCAAAAACTGCCAAGGCCCGTGCGAAGCCTTACAATCTGAAGAAGATTATAATAGAGATATTGAACAAGTAATTCATATTCTGAAAGGAAATTTAGGCGAAGTCAAAACCTATTTCAAAGACAAAATGCAATTGGCAGTTTCCGAACTAGATTTTGAAGTCGCACAAGTTTTCAAAGAAAAATTAGAGCGTTTGGAGAGTTACCAAGCCAAGTCTTTGGTGGCGAATCCGAATATTTCCGATTTAGATTGCTTCTCCATTATTTCCGATGAGGATTATGCCTACATCAACTTTCTTAAAATTGTGAATGGAAGCATCACGCAAACTCACTCAGTAGAAGTGAAAAAGAAATTGGAGGAAGCTGATGAAGATATTTTAGCGCAAATTATTTTCGATTTGCGAGAGCGTTTCAACAGCCATGCTAAGCGAATTATCAGTAATGTAGAGTTGCCTCAACTGATGGAAGGCGTGGAATCTCACTTTCCAAAAATTGGAGATTTGCGAAAAATTGTAGAATTATCGCTCAGAAATGCGATGTTCTATAAAAAAGAACGCCTCAGCACGAAAGTTGACCAACAAGTCAATCGCAGCAAAAACTACAC
>JBLIFI010000271.1:0-6787 GCA_047633715.1 Flammeovirgaceae bacterium | reverse complement strand
ACTGAATCGTACTTCTCATTATTCTTCTTCAAATACCACAAAAGTAATTCACGCTCAATATTGAGCAACAAGCCATCGGTATTGAAAAGGCTGTAAAGTGTTCCGCTTTTTTTGCTCAATTCGTTTTTGGAAACATCATTCGTGATTTCTAAGCGAGAAGGGCCGTAGGTGCAGAGGTTCTCAAGCTTCGTCCAACATGAGCCTGAATATAATGTTCTAGAGTAATTTCTGTGATATTTTTCTTTGGAGTAGTGTTCCGTAAAAACTACTAGTCTGTTCATATCAACGTTCTCATCATCATCATTACCACTTAAGCCCAAAGCAATTGCTTGAAGCACAGATGTTTTTCCAAATCCATTTTTTCCTGTTAAAAAGACGATATTGGCGTTTTGAGGAATATCAGAAACTTTTGTAGATTCAATTGACAAAAAATCATATACTAAAAGTTGTTTCAGATGATTGGGTAAGGTTTTTTTATTATTGTCTATACTTGATTCTGAGAAGGGAAATATTTTCTCTTCAAACCTCAATTTATACCATAGTATATAGGATATAAAGATACTTTGAAAGAGATAAATATTTTTTGCTATAACATCCTCTGGGTTATTTATTTCAATAAACCACTTGCTATAATCTTTGAAGGGCTTGTCTCTAACACTATCTTCATTTTTATATGACTCAAATAATTCCTCAGAAAGATGTTGGAAGAGTCGCTTTTGAACATCTACCAATTGAATATTTCCTATATTTTCTAGTTTCTCTCCTAGAGAAATAAGTATGTTTTCCTTTATAATATTTCGAGCTTCTATATAATTCTCGCTCTCACTAAGTGTTTTTACAATTCCAAGTACTTCCTCTAAATCTTTTGAATCCATATCCATCTTAATTGATAGTTCTACTCAAAGTTACGGATAATCTATTTCAATGCAATTTTTTATGAGACGTTGCGGTGCAACGTCTCTACGGAAATATCTTTTTATTTTCGGCTATCAAACTTTGCAATTCCTCTATCGAAAAGTAATCTCGAACAGGTAACTCTACCTTATTTTCCATCTTCGTGATAAACTTTATCTGCTTCACAATCAGATTATTTAGAATGGAAGAAACCTTTTCTCCGTCAGCTTCTTCCACAATCGATAAATCTTCCAGGTTGATATTTATCTCTTTCAGAGTCGGATTGATGTTTTCTAGGTTTGAATCTTGATTCAAAACAGCTTCATAAAAAGCATCTAATTTGATTTTTGAAATTTCGTCTGTCATCAAGTAAATCTCAATTGCTCTCAAACCTGCGAAAGTTTTATACTCATTACTCGTTTTCACAATATAGTCATGATGCCAAATCGTTCCCAATTTCCCCATGATAAATCCAGTCAAATAACCAATCTCCCATCCGTCTGGTTTGTCATCCAATCTTTCCTTTGTAAGCAGGTTTACTAATCCATCGGAAATTGTGTCTCTCAAATTCTTCACGAGTTCATTCTCAGATTTTATTGCGAAATCATCGCCTACTTTTGCGTGTTTCGTCCAGTATCTGAATAAATCAAATGCAACTTTGGGAAGTTTACTCTCAATTGAAACAAGGATGATTTTTTGTTGGTTTTCCATTTTTTGTGGAGTTGAGTGCGCTTGAAAACAGATAAAAATCAAATCTACAAATTCAATTTCCAACCTCAAATAACAAAATCAAGTCAACGCCTCCACAGGCTCTCTTTTGGCTGCCCGGACGGTGTGGTAGCTGATGGTCAGCAATGTGATTCCCAAGGCGATGGCTCCTGTGAATAGGAAAATAAAAATATCCATTTCGGTGTGAAAAGGGAAACTGTTGAGCCAACTCTGCATAATGAAATAGGAAATGAGCCAACCGATTCCTATGGAAATACCGACTAAAACCGTGAATTCTTTGGTAAGCAAAAGCACAATTTCCTCATCGGAACTTCCCAAAGACTTTCGAATGGCAATTTCCCGTTTCCGCTGGTCAATTGTAAATGAGGACAATCCGAAAATGCCCAAACACGCCAACAGAATAGCAACTACAGAGAAATAACCCGAAACCTTGCCCAATTTTCGTTCTGCTTTATACTGCTCGTTAATCAATTTATTCATGAAATAGTATTCAAAACCACGTTCTGGCAAATACTCATTCCAAAGTTTTTGAATGTCAGCAAGTGCCTTTTCCGATTCGCCTCTTTTTACTTTTATTCCCATGTATTTTGTGAAATACATTCTGAAAATCCGATTCCTTACTATAGTGATAACAAATGGATTGACTTCGTTATGCAAAGATTCAAAATTGAAATCCCGCATGACACCAACAATTTTTTTCCTCCCATCTTGCAAGGTTCCTACTGTTTTTCCTATGGCAGATTCAGGACTTTCCCAGCCCATAAAACGAACCATGCTTTCATTCACAATGACTCCTTTATAAATTTCTTCCGTCTTAAAGTCGCTTCCTGCAACCAGTTTTATTCCCATAGTTTCAATAAAACCATCTCGCACATACACACTTGGGAAAAATATGGAATCGCTCTCAATTGTGTAGCGATGAGTCTGATGATTCAGCCCAATTATTTCCTCCATTCCCGTTACGGACTCAATGCTTGGAGATTTTAGAAGCGAGTTTTTGAAGGAAACATAGTTTGTGCTGATATCGGTATTGGCAATTGGCAAAACAATCACCGATTCCTGCCCGAACCCAAGAGACGTGCTTGTCATAAAATCCCATTGTTTACTTGCTACAATCGTGCTGACAAGTAAGAAAACAGTAATCACAAACTGAACAACTACCAAAATGCTACGGAACATTTTGCTCCGAACCCCTTTTGTAGAAGACCCATTTAATGCCTGCGTAGGTCTGAATTTGGAAAGATAATAAGAGGGATAAACACTCGACAGCAAACCAACCATTAAACCTGCCGAGACTGTAATTGCCAATGGTTTCCACAATCCGAAAAGTGTAAAATCGAAGCCCGTAAGTGTGAGTTCGGAAAGGTAAGGAAGACAAATTTCCACAATGGTCATCCCAATCACAATCGCAAGAAAACTGATAAGCAGAAACTCCACCAAAAATTGCACAATTAACTCTCCCTGCGAAGCACCAATTGCCTTTCTCACTCCAATTTCCTTCGCTCTAGTAGAGGAGCGAGCCGTGGAAAGATTGGTAAAATTGATGGTGGCAATAATGAGAATGAGTAGGGCAATTGCTGAGAAAATGAAAACATATTTAATGTCTCCGTTTGGAGATAATTCATAATCCAAATCGGAATGAAGGTGGATTTCATTGAGTGGTTGGAGATAGATGCTTGTGTAATCCTTCATGTTTTTGAAGAATTTTTCTTTGACCAAATCCACAAAAAAGAACTCTAAATCTTCTGGAGATTGTTCTTCTTTGATTACGAAATAAGTCCAAGCAGGGTTCCAAATCCAGTCGTTGAGCAATTTTCTGTAAGAAATCTCGTCATCTAGTCGAACGCTCACCATAGTAGCTATAAAATCGAAATCAATGTGAGATTGATACTTTTTGGGTTCAAAAACACCCGTAACTTCCAAATCAAACTTGCCTTCATAGCTGATGAATTGCCCAATCGGGTCTTGACTTCCAAAGTATTCAATGGCTTTCTTGCTAGAAATCACCACACTATTTGGCTCGCTAAAAACCTCTGAAAGTACACCTGATTTCAAGGGGAAATCGAAAACCTCAAAAAAGCTTGCATCAGCAAAGTAGAAATTGGATTCAGTATATTTTTTCTTGTCAGTCTCTAGCGAATGGTTGATTCTTTGGAAATTGAACAAACGCACATAATTCTCCACAAAATCAGGATGCCTTTCCAAAATAGTTGGTCCTAATGGAAACGGTACGCTTGCCGATTTCTCGCCAATCCCCTTCTGCTCCACAATCTCAATCGCTCGGTAAATCCGGTCTTTCTTCGAGTGGAAATCATCGTAGGAAAGCTCGTTGGAAATCAGAAGTGCCAAAAGTGTGAAAAATGCAATCCCAATTGCCAAACCAACAATGTTGATAAAGGCATATAACTTGTGTTTCAGCAAGTTTCGGAACGCTATTTTTAGGTAACTTTTGAGAATGGGAAATAAGATTTTAGATGTGAGATATTAGATTTTAGAACTTTCGCTATAGTTGGTGTTCATAACCTATTTCATTTAATTCAGGCTTTAATTGCTCGAAATCCTCTAATTCCGAGTTTATTTCTATGGCTATTTCCCTTGAAATGAAAGTTCCATTGAAAACCTTTTCAACTAGTTTAAATTTAAGTTCTTTTTCCATGAATTCCTCTTCATAGTAATTTTCAGCCCATTCTTTATAAGTTAAAGACTTTCCGTCTAATAATTGGAGTAAGTCAGCAGAGCCATCTTTTGGTAATTCTACTTTTCCTGTTCTCCATTGAGAATCTGAGTTAGTTTGCCAAACACAAAAAGTTGTCCCGATACTTTTTACAGGTTCTCCACAAATAAACTCCTGAAACATCTTTGGTAGTTCACCAACCATTCCATTGGTAATTTCTTGAATTAATTCTTTTTTTGAACAAAATAGCTTTTCAGCAAAGTTTTTTTCTGTCTCTATCAGCTTTTTTCTCCATCCATTTAGTTCACTCTCATGAGCAAATCCATTTATACAAGTTCCCTCTTTGCCCATTTCGCATTTCACAAAATTCTTCTGTCTCACTCCAGTCTTTATTATATGAGTAATATCTGTATTCCCATTCTGGGCATATTATCGCTTCTAATGCAGAAATTGATTTGCAAATCTGCTTTAATTCAGTTGGATTTGGAAGAAGAGACAGATTTTCAGTAGAGAGTTTTCTTGCCATTCTACAATAATTAGGAGTAAAAGTAATGTTTTGTTTTTCTTCATCTTTGAGTCCTCAGATTCGATAGCTGTCAGAATTTGGGTTCTGACAGGCACAGATTTAGCATAACAGTATGATGAATCTTTCTAAAATCTTATATCTTAAGTCTAATATCTCTATCATTTACTCAAAAGTGACTTATTTATATTTTCAGTTACCACCTGACCATCGAAAAGATTAATGATTCGGCTGGCATAATCTACTGCTTTGTTGGAGTGAGTTACCATGACCACGGTTGTGCCGATTTCATTCAACTCCACCAACATTTCCATTACTTCTTGCCCACGAACAGAATCAAGGTTTCCAGTAGGTTCATCGGCTAAAATGAGTTTGGGTTTGGCAACAATGGCACGGGCAACCGCAACTCGCTGTTGCTGTCCACCAGAAATTTGTTGGGGAAAGGATTTTGCTTTGTGGGAAATCTGCAAACGCTCCATCAAAGACTCCACGCGAATCTGGCGTTCTTTGTTGGGTACTTTCTGGTAAATAAGTGGAAGTTCTATGTTCTCGTAGATAGTAAGCTCTTCAATCAGGTTAAAATTCTGGAACACAAAGCCAATATTCTGTCTTCGTAAAACAGCACGCCTTCGGCTAGTGGCTTCAGTAACATCCTCACCCATAAAATGGAGCTTTCCAGATGTGGGAGCATCTAAAAGCCCCATAAGATTCAGTAAAGTTGTTTTTCCACAACCAGAAGGTCCCATGATACACACGAATTCGCCCTCTTGAATCTCCATATTTATATGATGGAGTGCAACCGTTTCCACGCCTGATTGGTTATAGCTTTTTCTTAAATTTACAGTCCTAATCATATTTTACCTTTCAAAAGATAAGGGACGTGTAAATAATAACTTATAATATTATTGTAGTTTATTTTTGAGGCTAGTCAAGCGGTTCCCCGTTGGGACAAAAATTGTAGTCATAGCACCGCTATGGCAAAATGTTTAACGAAGAATAGACCAAAAATAAACAAGAGAATTTTAATAAGTTATTGTTTGCATGTTCCTAAGGTTTCTTAAAAAAATCCAACTAAAAGGATTGATGAAAAAACATCAACTCTTCCATATTATAATTCTGACTAGGTATGTATTATTTGTTTTAGGTATGGCGCTAATTTGACATTTAGGAAGCCACTCTGCATTTATCAATTAAAATACCATTGAGTGTAATTATTTGATTATCAATTTATTACACCTGAAATACTAAAAATGAATTTGTCCGAAAATAGGTAAAAAAAACAGAAAAGTGAACGAAATCGGACAGAATGAAGAACGAAAGCCTTTCCACTTTGTGAGACGCAAAGTTCACATCAACTATTTCACCTCAGCAGAGTCCATCATTTGCCTAATTTACTTTTCCTACTGGTCTTTATAATTATACGGGCTGGAGAGTTTACCTTGGTTTGTCAATAGAAAACCCTTAGCGTTCTTGATAATGTATCTTCTTAGACTTAAAAAAAAGGGGATTCAAACTAATTAGTTTGAATCCCCTTTTTTTTAAACTGAATAATCCATATTGTTTTTTTCTTCTCTTCTCTCGGCTTTGCTGAGTTTTCTGATTCTTAGCTTTCCATGTTTGTCAGGGTTCAAATCCCAAAAAAGCAATGGAGAAAGGAAGAAGGCAATCTTCAACACCACATATTTCAACGGCTTCATTTCTATTGATATTTATATTAAAACTAGGTATTTCCCTGAATTGGGGGCGCAAAGATAACTGATAATTAGTCTGATTGGTATAATATTTTATAGCAACTTTTGCTAATATATGTAAATTACCCATTATTAATTTACCACAGAGTAGTTCTAATGGCTTACATCCCTATAAATCTCTTGGCAGATTCTTTTTGAGACTGAATCATCTCGTTGGCATTTCCTTGTTCTCTGGATATTTTTTTGATTGTGTCGGCAAATTCAGCCTTGAAAGCA
>JBLIFI010000270.1:0-6796 GCA_047633715.1 Flammeovirgaceae bacterium | reverse complement strand
TTCAGAGTTCCCTGCAATCTGCTCTGCTTGGTTGTATGGTTTCCAGACAGGCGCTTTTGCAGTTTCTTTTTCTTCCTGAGTTTGTTGGCAAGAGAAAAGTAGGAATGCAAGAAATAAACAACAGAAGATTTTCATAGTCTTAAGAGAGAAGGGAGTGAATTTATTTACCTGAAATCTACAAGCTCTACTTCAAAAATCAAATCTGCATTTGGGGGAATAGAGCCACTTCCTTGTGTGCCGTAAGCAAGTTCGTAAGGTACATAAAGGGTGGCTTTCGAGCCTTTTTTTAATAATTGGAAGCCTATTTTCCAGCCGTTAATAAGGTTAGTTAATCTAAAATCAACGGGCTTGTTATCGGAGGAATCGAATATTCGATCACTAGTAAGTTTGCCTGTGTATTTTACGGTGATAGTACTTGATAGTGTAGGGCTTTCACCAGTTCCTTCTTCTTGAATTGTGTATTTCAATCCTGAATCTCCAAGTAATACATTCTCAATGTTGTTGGCAATTATATACTCTTCAATAGTGGTTAGGTTTTCGATTTTTACTACCTCAATTTCAAAAATCAAATCTGCGTTTGGGGGAACTGAGCCTGAACCATTTGCTCCGTATCCTAAATCAGAAGGGATATAAAATGTAGCTTTTCCACCTTCTTTCAGGAATGAAATCCCTCTTTTTAAACCTTCCATCTGTATGGGAAGATAAATTAATATTCCAGTAGTTGATTCTCCGAAAACCCTTCCATTAGTTAGCTTCCCTGTGTATTTTATGGTAACAATACTTTGGTTACTAGTAGATGTTCCAGTTCCTATTTCATCAATTATATATTTTAATGCTGAAGAAGAGTCTTGTTCAGCAACAATGTCATTAGCAGTTAAATAATCTTCTAATTCAACTAAGATTTCTGGCTCAGGGTCGTCTTTGCAAGAACTCAATCCTAAAATTGATAGGAAAACAAGTGCAAATTTTAGCTTATTCAAATTCATGTCTCTGTTTTTATAACTGTTCTCTAATTACTTAAAATCTATCAACTCTACTTCAAAAATCAAATCTGCATTTGGAGGTATTGAACCTCTTCCTCTTGCACCATATCCCAAATGAGATGGAATATATAAAGTAGCTTTTGAGCCTTTTTTAAGAAGAGGAAACCCGATTGTCCATCCTTGGATGACTTCATTCAGGCCAAAGCTTACTTCTTTTCCTCTCGAAGAATCAAACTCGTTTCCGTTGGTGAAAAAACCTTTATAAAACACAGTTACTCTGCTAGAGGCAGAGGGTTTAACGCCTATTCCTTCTTCTTCAATCGTATATTTCAGCCCAGACGAATGGTTTTGCGCAGAAATGTTGTTGGTTTCGAAATACTCCTCTAAACTAACTAGATTTTTTGTCTCATCATCTTTGCAGGCAGTCAATCCTAAGACGGAGAAGAAAACGAGTGCAAATTTTAGTTTATTCAAATTCATGTCTCTATTTTTTTGTGAAGTACAAAGCTAAAAGCATTCACGTAAAATACCTCAATTTTTGTTCATATAAATAGTTGTGAGGGTTCAGTACTGCAATTACTTTATGAAGTGTACTATCGTAGAGACAGGGCATGCCCGTACAGTAAACTGAAATTCATTAAATACGTAACCTTCAATTCGCAAACGGTTTCGACTAACTAAAAGCGATAATCATCCTATTTTTCCCTAATTTTCCCGAAATTCAAACCAAGATTCAGAAATAGGAAACTCTTTTTGGTATGCTTGGTTCTGAACTTATTTAACCATGAATGGATAAAAACTCACTCCAACCACCACAAAAACAAACATGATAGAAGCCTGCATATTCGATTTAGATGGCGTAATTGTAGATACCGCAAAACACCATTTTTTGGCGTGGCGCAGATTGGCAAATGAACTCGGGTTCGATTTCACCGAGGAAGATAATGAGCAACTCAAAGGAGTAAGTAGAATGGAATCGCTCAATATTATTTTAGGATTGGGAAATAAAACACTCTCCAACCAAGAAAAGGAAGATTGGGCAAGCAAAAAAAATGAGTGGTATGTTGCCTACATCAACGAAATGCTAACCGATGAAATATTGCCTGGCTCTATTGAGTTACTTACCGAATTGCGAGCAAATAACATCAAAACTGCTTTAGGTTCTGCCAGTAAAAACGCACAGAAAATTCTCAAAAAACTCAACATTACCCACTTGTTCGATGCCATTATTGATGGAACAAAAACAACCGAAAGCAAGCCTCATCCGCAAGTGTTTTTGATGGGCGCAGAAGCAATTGGAGTCAATCCTGCAAACTGTGTGGTTTTTGAAGATGCCCCGAAAGGCGCGCAAGCTGCCAAAGCAGGAAATATGATGTGTGTTGGAGTTGGAAAAGTAGAAAATTTACCAGAAGCAGATTTCGTAATCGGCTCATTGGCAGAAACAAATTTAGCCGATTTGAAAAACAGGTTAATGATGTGAGAATTTGATGATTCGGTAATGTGATGATGGAAATAAAGCCTCAGGTCATACTACTTTACATTTGATTTTTGACCATAAGATGCTGGCGCAGGTTCTCCGAACCTGTGCTGAACAATGGAAATCAGTCTCAGACTGGATTTTTGTACAATAGTAACTGTGCTTTTCAGAACCTCAGACTTGAGGGAATTAATATAAAAAAACTGAGGTATCCATCTTGATACCTGATACTCACTACTTGATACTTTAAAATGAAAAACCACTTGGTAAAAGATAATTGGAAGGTAATTGAAGACAAATTCAATCCTTCGTTGAATAGAGTTTCCGAAAGCGTGTTCAGCTTGGGGAATGGCAGAATGGGTTTGAGAGGGAATTTTGAAGAGCAGTATTCTGGCGACTCTTTGCAGGGAACTTATGTGGCGGGAGTTTACTATCCTGACAAAACCAAAGTAGGTTGGTGGAAAAATGGTTACCCAGAATATTTTGCGAAAGTGTTGAATGCCGTAAATTGGATTGGAATAAATATTTGGGTTTATGGCGAGGCATTGGATTTGGCGGAATGCGAAATCAAAGAATTCAAGAGAATTCTCCACATGAAAGAGGGTTATTTGGAACGTAGCTTTGTTGCCAAAATGAAAAGTGGAAACAAAGTAGAAGTAAATGTAAAGCGTTTTTGCAGTATTGTAGATGATGAGCTTGGCACAATTCGTTACAGTATTAAACCTCTAAATTTCGATGGACAATTTACATTTTCCCCTTATTTGGATTTTGACGTAAAAAATGAGGATTCCAATTACCAAGAGAAATTTTGGGAGGAAGTCAACAAAGAAGCTACTGAAAAATGGGCGCATGTTACCGCCTCTACCAAGAAAACAGACTTTCATGTGTGTGCAGGAATGAGGGTGGAATTGGAAGTGGATGGCAAGAAGCAAAAAAGTGAAGGCAACCCTTATAATAGAGAAAAATTTGTTTCCCAAAGCATTAAGGCCGAGTCTCAAAAGGGCGAAGAAATTGTGATTTACAAATATGTAGGAATTACTTCTTCTTTGAATCATAGCAAAAAAGACTTGGTAAAAGCCACTCAGAAAGTAGTGAAAGAAGCCAAGAAAAAAGGGTTTGACCAGTTATTGGAAGAGCATACAAAAGCGTGGGAGAAAAAATGGATTGATTCAGATATTGTGATTGAAGGAGATGTTTCTGCACAACAAGGAATCAGATTTAATATTTTCCAACTCAACCAAACTTATACGGGCGAAGATTCTCGATTAAATATTGGGCCAAAAGGATTTACGGGAGAGAAATATGGTGGTGTAACTTATTGGGACACAGAAGCTTATTGTATTCCATTCTATTTGAGTACCTCTTCGCCAGAAGTTGCCAAAAACCTGTTGATTTACCGCTACAACCATCTCCAAAAAGCTATTGAAAATGCAGAGAAACTAGGTTTTTCTGATGGAGCGGCTTTATACCCAATGGTAACAATCAACGGAGAGGAATGCCATAATGAGTGGGAAATTACTTTTGAAGAGATTCACCGAAATGGAGCAATTGCCTATGCCATTTTCGACTACATTCGCTACACAAATGATAGAGAATATTTGGCGGAATATGGCTTAGAAGTTCTTATTGCCATTTCCAGATTTTGGGCGCAAAGAGTCAATTATTCTGAGCAAAAGAAAAAGTATGTCATTCTGGGCGTAACAGGTCCGAATGAATACGAAAATAATGTCAACAATAATTGGTACACCAATACAATTGCCGCTTGGGTAATGAATTACACATTGGAAAGCATCAAGCATGTGAAAGATACTTCTTTCGATGCGTACAAGAAATTGATGCAAAAAATCCAATTTGATGACCGTGGCGAGGCTGAAAAGTGGAAACATATTTGTGAAAATATGTTTTATCCAGAAGATAAAAAGTTAGGTATTTTCTTACAGCAAGATAATTACCTGGACAAAGAACAAATCATGGTTAAAGATTTGGACTCCAAACACTTGCCATTAGTTCATAACTGGTCTTGGGACAGGATTTTGCGTTCGTGCTTCATTAAGCAAGCAGATGTTTTACAGGGAATGTATTTCTTTGAAGATGATTTTGACAAGGAAACTGTAGAGAGGAATTTCAAATTCTATGAGCCGAGAACAGTTCATGAATCTTCACTTTCCCCTTGTGTTCATTCTGTGTTGGCTGCAAAATTGGGAATGGAGAAAAAAGCTTACGAAATGTATATCCAAACTTCCCGATTGGATTTAGATGATTTGAATAGCGATTCGGAAGATGGCCTACACATTACCAGCATGGCAGGAACATGGATGTCCGTAGTGAAAGGTTTTGGGGGTTTTCGTGTCAAAGATGGGCAAATTCAACTCCAACCAATGATTCCCACTCAATGGAATGCCTATACATTTACCATCAAATTCCGTGAAGCGTTGGTTCGTGTGAGAGTCAGTAAAGCCGAAGTGAAGATTCAGAACGACTCAGATGAAAATGTGGAAGTAATTGTTTTCGGGGAAACAAAATCTATCAAAGCAAATTCTACGAGGAAAGTAAGGTTTCCAAATGCTAAAAAAGAACTGACAACTGCGTAAATCAGGAATGGTTTTCAGAAAAAAAAAGCCATTGAGAATTATTAAAAAGGCGTTTCGTATTTTAGGATACGAAACGCCTTTTTGTAAAATTTGTTGTGCTTTTGATTTGCTCTCTCGCTATTTTTAAGTTTATACTTACTCTTATTTTTTCCAAAACGTAAATAATTTTCCTATTCTTGAGAGCGTTCGTTTTTCAAACTCCCAAAAGAAGCGGAATTGCCCCAAAATTGTCCCGTAGAACAATAATAAAACTTGGTAAACAGGCAACGTAATAAAGATTACTGAAAAGAATTTCTGCCAGCCGTTTAAAGTAGTAGCATCAATATCTAAGAGAGCGTAGATAGGTTTCTTTACATATAAGGAGGAAAATCCTGTTAGCGTAAAAACGAGAAGAATTGCCAAAACCTGCCAACCACTTTTTACTTCCCATCGAGTTTTTAGTTTTTCTATCCAATTCATCTTTCAGTATTGATTTGTAGTTTGCAAATATAGATGAAATCTATCTTCACTCTAAAGGAAAATGCCCAAGAAATACAAATTCTACTAAAATACCTCCTATCTAAGATGATTGGTCTATTTGAATAGTTTTGAGTAGATAATTTGCCTTTTGGAGAAGTTTTACCCAACCATTACATGCCCTTCTGGGTAACGATAAGAGTTGGTGCTTACTGTGTTGCTTAGTGCCAAAGCTAAGGTAAGGGTTCCTACACGCCCGATATACATGGAAATAATAATGATTATTTTTCCTAAACTCGATAGGTCTGAAGTAACTCCCATGCTTAATCCTGCGGTGGCAAATGCAGAAATTTGCTCGAATACGATTTGGAGAATTGTGATATTCTCGTTGCTAGATTCGGTAACGGCAAGCAAGAATATGGCAATGATGTTGTATGTAGTTGCAAACATGAAAATAGAGAATGCCTTTCTTACCAAATCGTTGGGGATGGTTCTTCTGGATATTTCGATTCGCTCTTGTCCTTTGATGCTTGCCCAAGAAGAACGAGCGATCAAGTAAAAAGTAGAGCTTTTGATTCCCCCGCCCGTTGAGCCTGGGCAAGCTCCAATAAACATGAGGAAAATACACAGAATAATAGTAGAGTTCTGCAAAGCCATATCATCTGCTCCGCCACCAAAAGACATAGTATTGAAGCCTGCAGTTCGGCAAGTTACCGATTGGAAAAAGGCAGTATTCAAAGCTTCCACAATGGTTCGGTCTCTCAATTGATGAGACTCCAACAGCATGAAACCAATTATGCCTAACACAATGAGCCAGCCTGTGGTTTTGATAGCTATTTTGGAGCTGATTTTTAAATCTTTCCATGGGTGCAACCAACGGTCTCTAATTTTGCTTGGAGTCAGTACATCTTCAATAGTACCAAATCCAACCCCACCCAAAATAATAAGAATGGCTATGATGAAGTGCAACAAGTACATTTTCTTCACAATCACATCGCCATCGCCAGAGAAAAGTGGTGTGTCTGAGGCAAGCATATCTGTGTAAAGCCCGCCTTCAAACAGACTGAATCCGGCATTGCAAAATGCTGATATCGAGTGGAATAGTGAGAAAAATATTTTCTGCCCTAAACCTTTAAACTGCAAGCTTTCGTCCCAAGAGAAAAAAATGAAAATAAACCCAATAAACTCAATCGAAAGTGTAATGAAAATAATTCTTCTCAATAGGGATTTTGCAGAAATCAATGATTCACTACTTAGGAAATCCTGAATAATGGATTGATGTTTAATTC
>JBLIFI010000269.1:0-6807 GCA_047633715.1 Flammeovirgaceae bacterium | reverse complement strand
ATTTAAAAAGGCGGAATGTTGGTTGCATTACTAATATACAAAAGAATAAGCCATTTTAATGAACTATCTACGGAAAAGCGTCTTAAATAATTGGATATTTATAGCTGACAATCTCCAGTGATAACAAAGATTATTTATCACAAAACATCTTGGGTTTGGAATGATATAAATCATTCCAAACCCAAGATGTTTTCGAGATGATTTTTGAGCAAATCAATTTCCTCTTTCGTATTATAAGAATGCAAACAAATCCGCAATCTTTCCAAACCTTCTGGAACGGTTGGGCTTCTGATTGCCTTTGCCCAAATATTTTTTTGTTGGAGTTGATGGGCAACTTTACTCACATTTTCGTTTCCTGAAACCACAATTCCCTGAATGGCACTTTGGCTGGTAATGGTTTGGATTTTGTTGGATTTTGCTAGTTCAATTTGAAAATAGGCAATCAGCTCATGCAGTTTTTCTCGGTTGGATTTTGCAGATTCCATCAATTGGTAGCTCACTCGAATACTTGCCAAAGAATGCAGAGGCAAAGCCGTGGTGTAAATAAATGAACGGCAAAAGTTGATAAGGTAAGTTCGGAGATTTTCTGAGCCTACAACTACCGCACCGTGGCAACCAGACGCTTTTCCAAAAGTGTAGATTCTGGCAAAGCATTTTTCTGCCAAACCCAGTTGTTGGGAAAGTCCCTCGCCTTTCTCTCCGAAAATACCAATTCCATGTGCTTCATCTACAATTAAATGCGCTTGGTATTGCTCACATAGCTGGGAAATCTCCACCAGTTTTCCACAATCTCCATCCATCGAATAAACAGATTCCACTACCACGAAAACAGTCCCTGTTGCCTTTTGGAGTTTGCTTTCCAAATCAGCTAAATCATTGTGCCGAAAGCGGAAACGATTGGCATAACTCAATCGAATTCCATCAATTAAACTGGCGTGAATTAGCTCATCGGTAATATAAGTATCGCCTTTTTGCGCCAAGCAAGCAAGCATACCGCAATTGGCATCATAACCTGAATTGAAAATAAGAGCAGATTCTGCTTGATGGAATTTGGCAATTTCTCGCTCCAAATTCTCCGCATATTTCGAATTCCCTGAAATTAGTCTCGAACCTGTTGCACCTTGTTTGAAATGCTCAGTTTTTGCGAGTTCCAATTTAATCTCTTGAGCAAATTTGTCACTCCGAGCTAAACCTAAATAATCATTCGAGGAAAAATCCACCCAACTTGACTCTCCAACCGAAAGGGAACGGAGCAAGCCTTTTCTTTTGCGTTCTTCTAGGCGATTGGAGAGGAAGTTTTCGGAGGTTTTCATTTTAGTGATTTGTAGGAAGTGGTTGGCATCCATGTTCCGACCCAGACAGGCGCAAGCGAACTGAAGTTCTCAGGAATATCGGTTTAGGGCATGTCGTATCTTCGGAAGCTGATGCTTCTTCAAATTTCAAGTCCGAGCGGATGCTCGAACTATATAGGCGACTTAAGCCGATATTCCTGTAATTCTTTTCATCATCGCATCAACCAATCATCAAATCAACGCATAAAAATTCGCCAATTCACAACTTCGCCAATTCTACATCGTTTCTATCATTTTGCCAATCAGCCTAGTCATATTAGGTTGGGCTTTCATGGCGGCTGCTACCACGGTTTCGATGGAAACAGGTTCAATTTCGCCATAGCAAAGGTCTGTGATTACGGAAACAGCAAAAACGGGTAAACTCATGTGAACTGCCACCAAAACCTCAGGCACGGTGGACATTCCCACACAATCTGCTCCAATAATTTTAAGGTATTTGTATTCTGCGGCAGTTTCCAAATTGGGACCGGGAACACTTACATAAACTCCTTTTTTGAGTGTAATTCCCTCTGCTTTGGCAATTTTCTCTGCATGGGAAATCAATTTTCTATTATAAGGTTGGCTCATGTCGGGGAAACGTGGCCCGAGTTCCTCGAAGTTTCTGCCAGTCAATGGGTTTTCATAATTCAGGTTAATATGGTCGGAAATGGCTACCAAATCACTCTTCTCATATTGCTCATTCAATCCACCCGAAGCATTAGAAACGAATAGGAACTCAATTCCCAACAATTTCATTACTCGCACAGGGAAAGTAACTTGATACATATTGTAGCCTTCGTAGTAATGGAATCTACCTTGCATCACGACTACTTCTTTTCCATTCAGTTGTCCAAAAATAAGCTTTCCCGAATGGCTTTCTACGGTGGAGACTGGAAAATGGGGGATGTTTTCATAGGAAATCGTGTGGGCAATTTCCACATCATCTACCAAAGCGCCCAATCCTGTTCCGAGAATAATTCCGAATTGAGGTTTGGTTTTATGTTGCTTCTGAATGTACTGTACTGCTTCTTTGAGTTGGTCTATGGTCATTTTAGATTTGTTGTCTGGATTATGAAATCGAAAGTTTATTTATACTCCATCCGACTATTTTTATAGAATTGTAAAAAGGGTAAAAGTTGGTTTTTGTGACTTTTATAGCTTGAATTCAACTTTTTAGAAGGAAATAAATCTAATATCAAAGATATGCCTTAATTCGGAATCTTGCTGTAATCAAGCGTAAAAAACTCTTACCAACAAAGTCTATTACTTGCCAAAAAGTTTCTGAAGCCATGATTTGCTTTTTTTGCCCGATATAATATCATCTTGGTATTCTTAAATATCAGGAGACCAATTTGGGCCTAGTTATTTCCCATGTCCCTTTGGGTAATTTCCGTAGCCACGTGAATTTTATTCAAATGTGTGTTGTAATAAAACGTCTTGCAATCGCAATAGTAGCCAGCCATGTCATAAAATTGTTCTCCAATTTCAACAGAATTATATGGTTCAGTAAAGGCAGTTATTAGTTTGGAGTCCCACTTTTTCTCTATGCAGAAAGTTGGTAAAATCAAAGATTAAGAGCCTGTTTTAAAATCCTCGTTAATTCTGACGAATTTGTTTTAGATAATTCAATTGATTGACAGTCATTAAAAACAACAAATTGTTGCATGGTTTTGACTAATGGTTCCAGCCATAATTCGATGTTTTTGTGCCTTTCTTCAATATGTAGCTGAATTATCTCGAATTTACCATTTTTACGATGTGCTTTACAATCGACACGCCCTATGAATTCTTCTCCAAATAGAATTGGTAAGCAAAAATAACCATACTCTCTCTTCTCTCTTGGCGTGTAACACTCAAGTCGGAAGTCAAAGTCGAAAAGTTGATTTACACGGTCACGGTGAATTATTGAATTATCGAAAGGAGATAATATTCGAACGCTGGAAGGTGGTTTTTTGATTGGATTTTCAAGCAATGTTGTGTTTGCAAATAATGTGTGCATTCCATCAATATTTACTTGTGTTACTGCTTCTGTCTCCAACATGGTTTGTAGCACTTGTTCAACATCTGTTCGTAAAGCTTTACCAGTTCTTAAATGTGTGATTTGTTTTATTGTAGTAACGCCATAAGCACGCAAATATGTATTGACTAAATACTCGGCAAATTCTAACGGGCTAGGTTCTGTTGTGTTTACAGAGCTTGGCAAGACTCTTTCGGGGAGGTCATAGATTTTCTCCATACCATTGCGCCCACTTATCATTAAATCGCCTTGCATAAATAGTTTTTCGAGGGCGATTTTTGCTGGTTTCCAATTCCACCAACTTCCTGGTTTTTTGTTTGGAGATTTAAAATCTCTTGCCTTTTGCGGGCCTTCTATGCGAATCACATCATTGACATAATCCAGGACTTTTGAGTCCACATTTCTATAATGTTGTATTTCTCCTCGCTTGAAACGAAGCTTTTGGGGCAAAGCAAAGCGGAAATCCTTCATCGGCAAATAAGAGGCTGCATGAAACCAATATTCAAAAACTTTACGCTCCGCCACCAACTGTTCTAAATATTCAGCTCGGTAATCTGGTACTCTTGTCCAAAAAGTATGATGATGCGCTCGCTCCACAACCGAAAGCGTGTCAATTTGAACATAGCCAAGATGCTCTAGTGCAGATAATACTGCTTTTTTGCCCTCTCCAAATGGGTTTGTTTTAGTCAGTCCTTGGCTTTGTAAGGTTACCCGCTGAAGTTGTTTTGGTTTCAAATTATTCATTGTGTCTAAACTAAGCCAATATGCAAAGTATCCATAGATAATTTTTCCAAAAACAGGTAAATCTGTCGATAGTCACATAAAGAGAAGATGCCTAGTTCTGAGCATTTATTCCTCCAAATCTCCTCCAAAAACTTCTCTATCGTCAGCATCCATTCGGATTCTGCGTTCAATTTCCTCTTGGGCAATTCCTTCAATTCCCACTACATTTAGGGTAATGTTTTTGAGTGGTGCATGATAGACGAAGTTTTCTATGATTTCGATTACATCTTTGTCAATCATATTCGCGTTTCTGCCATCAATAGTAACTTCTGAATTTTTTGGCAATTCCTCCAGCATAATCATAATACTCGCTTTGTTGAGGAAGGAAACTTCTTCGGAGAGAGTAATAGTAAACTTATCACCTTCACGGTGCTCTTCTTTTTGGAAGTAGAAAGGTGTGCGGTAGTTACTTCGGAGGATGTAGAAAATGGCAACTCCCATTCCAATCATAATTCCGTAGAGCAAGTTGGTGAAAACAATCGCTACAATGGTTACTACAAAGGGAATGAATTGGTCTAGCCCTTTTTTGTACATCTGCTTGAAAACACTCACTCCAGCCAATTTATAACCAACTAAAAGCAAGATGGCTGCCAAACAAGAAAGTGGCACAAATCGAAGATAATTCGGAATGGCATAGACACAGAATAGTAGTAATGCTCCGTGGAAAATAGCAGAGACCTTCGTTTTTCCTTTCGAGTTAATGTTTGCCGAACTCCGTACAATTACTTGGGTAACCGGTAAACCTCCGACCATTCCCGAAATAATATTTCCAATTCCTTGTGCTTTCAGTTCGCGATTGGTAGGCGTTATTCTTTTGTATTGATCAAGTCGGTCAATTGCTTCTACGGAAAGCAATGTTTCTAAACTCCCCACAATGGCAATGGTTGCTCCAGTAGTGAGAACCATTATGGTGGTGTTCATGTTGGTGAATGCACTAGCAAAATCGGGAAATATGAAAAGTCCTGTAAACTCTTTGAAGGTGGAGAAGTAGGGAATAGTTACTAAATGATTATTCTGCACGGCTCCTTGAGACTCGTTGTATAGAATAAAATCTGGCCCGAATATATCTAAGAAAGAACTACTACTGAACCAAATATTTAGAAAGCTTCCTGTCAAAACAGCCAATAAAGGGCCTGGAATCAATCCAAGAACAGGGTTTTTCTTAAAAAAGTTGGTTTGCCAAAGTAGGAGAATAATTACTGAAATTATTGTGATGGTTACCGCACCTTTGTGGTAATTCTGGAAGGCATAAATAATATCGGTAAATGTGTTTCCGCTCTCGGTAATGAAACTATCATCTCCTTCAAAATCAATATCGTTGCCCAAAGCATGAGGAATTTGCTTGAGAATAAGCAAAACGCCAATTCCCGCCAGCATTCCTTTAATTACCGCAGAAGGAAAATAGTAACCAATAATTCCTGCCTTGGCATAGCCCAATCCAATTTGGAAAACACCACTTATTACTACAGAGACTAGAAAAACCTCTAATCCTAATCCCGTAATTGCCTCCACACAAATGGCAGCCAAACCCGCTGCTGGTCCACTAACACCCAATGGCGAACCACTAAAAAGCCCCACAATCACACCACCTACAATCCCTGCAATAATTCCAGAGAAAAGTGGTGCGCCCGATGCCAAGGCAATTCCCAAACATAAGGGCAAAGCCACCAAGAAAACCACCAAGCCAGCTGGCAAATCGTATTTCAGGCTTCCTAAATAATTCGGTCGGGTGGTTATAAAGTCTTTTTCAAAATTCTCGGAGCTCATCTATTTTATCGTGTTTTATTGGGTCAACTATTGTATTATTCTACGCTTACTTTGCAAATTAGCAAGAAAAACAAACAATACAACCCTAAAATGAACTTGAAACTAGCATTTTTTCAAGTTTTTAGTAGGATTTATTTCGGTTGGATTTTGCTTAACTTTGCCATTGCCCAACAATTAGACGTTTTGAGGCAAAATGTTTCTTAAGAATTCGTTCAACATCAAATCAGAAAACCGTGTTCAAATACTACATAATATACAAACCATTTGGCATGTTGCCCCAATTCAGCGATGATCAAGGCAGACCCACTTTAGGGCAATTGCACGATTTTCCTAAAGATGTTTACCCTGTCGGCAGATTGGATATGGACAGCGAAGGCTTGTTGGTTCTTACGAATGACAAGAAGATGAACAGCCGTTTACTCCATCCGAAAAACGAACACACTCGCACCTATTGGACGCAAGTAGAAGGGGAGGTCAATAACGAAGCAATTGCCAATCTCGAAAAAGGCGTAACTATCCGAATCAATAAGAAAGATTACGAAACACTTCCTGCCAAGGCGAGAATCTTAGAAACGCCTAGTTTGCCCGAACGAAACCCGCCTATTCGCTACCGAAAATCTGTGCCAGATAGTTGGTTGGAGCTCACTTTGACAGAAGGGAAAAATCGTCAAGTTCGTAAAATGACTGCGGCAGTTGGTTTCCCAACTCTAAGATTGGTGCGAGCTAGTATTTCTGACTTGAAATTAGGCAATATGCAAGCTGGAGATGTGAAGGAATTAGATAAAGGAGAGATTTACCCAAAGCTGTTTGGGAAACCGAAGTTTTGATGAGTTGATTTGCTAATGTGAGGATTTGTTGATTCGGTAATTCATGGGAGAACTAGAATTAAATCTGTACAAACAATAAAAG
>JBLIFI010000268.1:0-6822 GCA_047633715.1 Flammeovirgaceae bacterium | reverse complement strand
TAAGAATTTCTATTTATTCGGGCAGGGTTTTCTTTCACTTGTGGTTATAGAATTGTAAGGGCGTATCTCATTTTGTTGCAATAAATTAAAACGCACTTTTTAAATGAAATAGTGGAGTATTATGAATGCCAGATTTCTAATAAATCCAACGTCTAGCAGGGTTTTCAACTTCTGCCAGCGTATGTTTTTTTAGTGTGCGGCATTTTGAGATGCGCCCGATTGTAGCCAATACCGCAGTCGTCCGCATCAATTTTGGGGAAACTAAACCGAAATTGATTTTGGAGTTTAATAGGGTTGGGTTTGGAGTGAAAAGTATTCAAATTGGTAAGCAATTCCCCAAAATTGGCGACACACGATTGGCTACCTTAACTCTCAGGATTTGTTAGTGAGTTTCGGAAAGGCTGATTTCTTCTCATCAATGAACGACCTACGAAACCCAACCAAAAACAATTACAAACCGAGTAACAGCAGTTGGTAAATAATTATGTCGTTCTGGTAAACTAAGAATGAATCTGCCTCGTTGGTAATTTGTGAACAATCTGTATTTGTTTTGGCAGATTTCATAAGAACGACTACCTTTAATGTGCAGAGAAACTGAACGAATTTTACTCTTTCAAAACCTCTGATTCAGTAAAACAAACTCCACAAACATGGATTTCAGAAAGCTTACTACAAAAGAAAAGGCATTACAAATAAATTTGGATAGCAATATTTACGGCTCTTTTGCTGAAATTGGTGCAGGACAAGATACTGCGGCCAATTTCTTTAAGGCAGGAGGTGCATCGGGCACAATCGCCAAAACGATGTCTGCTTATGATATGGCTTTTTCCGATGCCATTTACGGTCCTGAAATCAATAAAAGATATGTTTGTGAGCCAAGACTGATACGGATGCTCGATAAGGAATATCAACTTTTGCCTATGCGTTTGCCAGAACGAGCGAAACATACTCTCTTTTTCACTTTTGCAAACACGGTAGAAGCCATTAACTATTCCCGAACCAATCAGGGAAAAGGTTGGCTTGGAGTTCGTTTCCAATTGACTCCTGAAACGCCTCCGAATGATTGTGTAATTCACGTACAATTGCACGATAATGACCCTTTGTTGCAACAGCAAGCTTTGGGAATTGTGGGCGTGAATTTGATTCATGGCTGTTTTTTTCACTCAGACAATCCTGAACAATTGCTTTTAGGATTGATGGATGGTTTAAACAGGCACAGGATGGAGATTGATTTTTTCAGACTCACAGGTCCTGATTTTAGTCATGTTGATAACCGACTTTTCAGTTTGAAGCTCGTAAAACACGGTTTGACAAGTGTGACCATGTTTGGTTCAGACGGAGAAGTGCAACAACCTGCAGAGGAACTTTACAAAAAAAATATCATGGTTTTGCGTGGTCGATTCCGTCCGCCAACTCATGTAAATTTAGATATGCTACAATGTGGTATGGCTCAGTTTGCGAAAGATCCAGAAGTGGATGAAGACAAAATGCTGACGATTACCGAGCTGACTTTATACAATCTCTACAAAGAAGAAGATGGTAAGAATACGATTGACGAGAAGGATTTCTTGGATAGAGTCGATATTCTCTGCTCTTTGGGACAGACCGTAATGATTTCCGATTTCCAAGAATATTATAAGCTCATTTCCTTTCTCTCGAAATATAACCGAGGCAAGAAAATTGGTGTGGTGCTTGGAATCAACAACTTACTCAGTATTTTCGATGAGAAATATTACGAATTCCTGCAAGGGGGAATTTTGGAATCTTTCGGGATTCTGTTTGGAAGAAACGTAAAAATGTTGGTTTACCCTTCGTTGAATGAATATACGGGTGAACTTTATACGTGTAAGAGTGCTTCACTTCCTCCTCATTTGCAACATTTGTATGAATACTTAATTGCCAATGATAATATTGTAGATATTGAATCTTGCAATAAAGACAACCTCCATATTATTTCCGATAATGTGCTTGCCATGATTAAGAAAGGTGATGAGGGTTGGGAACAGTTTGTACCAGAAGTGGTTTCAGAAGCAATTAAAAAGAACAGATTGTTTGAGTACGAAAAAAAGCAAATTGAAGTAGAAAACTAAGCACGTTGTGCTATTTATTAGCAAAGGGTCGTACCTTTTTTGTTTCTAAATGAGATTAGTAAACTACTCAAAATAGGAATATATTTAAGCTTGACTATTCAAAGTAAAATCAGCTTGATAGAAAAAACCCTTTTGGAAATATTCAAAAGGGTTTTTTTACAATTAACCACATACCGATTGGTATTTGTCGATTTTATTCCATACTATTGTATATTAAGGAACGGTGAAGAAATAAATCCCCATTTCTTTCGCTTCTTATTTAGTCTATTCTTCGTTAAAAATTGTAATCATAGCGGTGCTATGACTACAATTTTTGTCCCAGCGGGAAACCGCTCGACTAGACTCAAAAATAAGCTTCAACAAAAAGCGTATTTATTTCTACATCGTTCCTGAGAAACTGAAATGGAGAAAACTTCTGACTATATCATCAAAACGATTGCCCCTATTTTCAATAGGAAAGGGTATGTGGGAACAAGCTTGTCTGATTTGACTAAGGCAACCAATTTGACCAAAGGTGCATTGTATTGCAATTTCAAAAACAAAGAAGAACTGGCAATTGCTTCTTTCAAATGGAATATAAAAAAGATGCTTTTCCCATTGCAAAATCTGCTTGTGAAACAATCAGGAAGTATTGAAAAGCTATTGACTATCACAGGCTATTATCGGAATTATTATGAGATAATGATGGAAATTGGCGGTTGCCCAATCTTGAAAGTCAATTCTGACACAAAAGACAATAATGAGGCACTCTATAATTTTGCAAGACAAGTAGCGAAGAGAATGCTAGATGATTTGGAGGAAATTATCTCTAAAGGAAAGGAACGGAATGAAATCTCCCAAAATATTGATGCTGGAGAATATGCTCGAAATATCTATTCTATGATTGAAGGAAGTGCATTTATGTCAGCCACACACGAAGATCCTGTTTTTGTAAGCGATATGATGAACCATATTGATAGTTTGATTCGAGATAAAATAAGGATAAGTACGAATTTAGATGTACGAACGGTCGGCCGTTCCCGTACGATTTAAAAACAACTGATAATCAGGTTTGTGAATCAGAAATAAGTATGAATTAAATATATTCAAACACTTAGTTCTACTTTAAGACTCTAGAAATAAGATGCTCTTGATACTAATATATGTATCATTTTCCTCGAATCTGAGGATTCGAGAGCTGTCAGAACTGAGGTTCTGACAGGTACGGCAACTATTTTTGTATTTCAAAACACAAAAAATCACATTTTAACAACCATTTTGGTTAGAGTCTTAAAGTAGAATTAGTAGTAGGTAAATAAAGAGGCTAAAATATATAGTGCAAGCGTTCGCTTGTGCCTTAATATCCAAAATTAGTCTCATATATTTCATACTACCAAATAAGTAATTCATTTTTTTTGCACACATACATACCGTTCGGTATTTAAAATTAAAACTATGGAAAAAGTCTTAGAGAGTAAAGTAAAAGTCAGGTTTCAGGATTGCGACCCGTTCAATCATTTGAATAACTCGAAGTATATCGATTACTTCATTAATGCGAGGGAAGACCAACTCATCAATCATTATGATTTGAATATTTATGAGCATGTCAAGAAGTTTGGAAAGGGCTGGGTCGTTTCTTCTAGTCAAATCAGTTATTTCCGACCTGCGTTGTTGATGGAAGAAGTAGTGATAGAATCCCAATTAGTTGCTTTCACTAATCGGGTTCTGAAAGTGGAAATGAAGATGTGGAATGCTGATAAAACTATACTGAAATCAGTTTTTTGGTCGGAGTTCACTCATTTCGATTTGATGAAGCAGAAAACGGCTTCTCATTCCCCAGAACTGACCGCACTTTTTGAGGGAGTTGTGAACCCAATTCAGCAGAGTTCATTTGAGAAACGGTGTGAGGAATTACGGTTTGAGCTGGTTTCTTAGAATAGTTTCTAAACTCGGATTTCAATTTGAGATATGCCAAGTTCTGGAAACTTGGCATATCTTGTTTAATCAAACAAGACTTAAAAAACCACTTCTATAATTTGAAAAATCTCATTGCCTCCATCTTACTCTTCATCGCAGTTTCCTGCCAATCTGATTACAAGAAGCTGGAAATCGGGGAGCAAATTCCGAAAGTGGAAATGAAGGATTTGGATGGAAAGAATTTTGAGTTGAGTGATTGGAAAGGGAAACCAATCAAACTGCATTTCTGGACAATCACTTGCCTACCTTGTTTGGCTTATTTTATGGAACATGAACGAACCCTTGGCAAATCAAACCGAGATACCATTCAGTTGAATATTTGTTTAGATGCCGAATCTCATAAAATCCAACAGTATTTGGAGAAGTATGAATTAGCTACTCCAAACCTGTTTTATTTAGACTCAGCAGAAATTGAGCGGATTGTTACGCTTTTCAATATTGGTGCTTTCCCCCATGAAAATAAGGTAGGAGTAGATGGGAAGCTGGAGTGATTATTTAGATTTTAAGTAAAAAGCTAAACATTTGCCAAATTAACTCAATCAAGTATTCTTAACTGCCTTTTTAATGCTTTCCGCCTCAATGAATATTCTATTTACAGAGGGAATAGCTTCTTTTATTTTAGCTTCAATTCTGTCAATAGTTTGTTCTATTTCATCTGGAGTGAGTTCATCTTTGAAATTGGCATCGAGATTTACCAAAACTTCATTTGGTCCGAAATAGAGCGTGAGCGGTCTTTTGAAAGCATTCAAATTAGGTTCTGCTTTCAATATTTTATCCAATTTCTCCATATCCTCTTCAATTAAGCCTTCTCCAACCAACAAATCTTTACACTCTATGGCAAAAAAGAAGGAAACTCCAATCAGCAAAACACCAATCAGTACAGAACCAAGCCCATCGAAATATAAAATGCCTGTTACTTGCCCGAGGAAAACACAAACTAGGGCAATTAGCAAGCCGATAAGTGCGGCAGAATCTTCAATCACAATTGCCGAAGTGGAGGAATCTTTACTATCTACCAATGCTTTCATGAAAGATTTATTGCCACGGGTTTTGTTGAATTCTTTGAGAGCAACTCGAAGTGCTGAACCTTCAAAAATGAGTGCCAAAATCAAAACCACATAATTCCACTCTACATTTTCGAGTGGTTTTGGATGTTGTAAATGAATAATCCCCTCGTACAAAGCAATTCCTCCACCCAAAGCAAAAATCATGATGGCAACTACGAAACTCCAGAAATAAATGGCATTTCCATAACCATAAGGGTGCTTTTCATCGGCAGGCTTCAGGCTTCTTTTAATTCCAAAAAGCAACAGTAATCCATTTCCAGTATCTACCAAAGAGTGAACTCCCTCGGAAAGCATGGAGGAAGAACCTGTGAAGAAAGCAGCCGCAAATTTGCTGATGGCAATTGCCGAGTTAGCGATGATTGCACCATAAATTGCCTTTTTAGAAGAGCCTGCCATTTTGAATAAGTGTTTTTGAGGTAAATTTTGATTATTGCGAGTTTACTTTGGAGTTAGCAGACTTGCAAGTTGTGGAGTGAGGTTTTTCCTAATCTGCTTTGGAGTCATAAATACGTTAATAATTTTTTATTTTAAAAGTCACACGTTTATTTTCTTTTTAAATGTGGATATATGTATCTTGGAGTCTTTAAAAAAAGGTGTGTGTAGCTTTATCTATTTACTATGAAATTAAATTTAAATATGAACATCAAAAAATTAATTTCAAAAGGATATTTTCCAACAGAGTTACCACCGCCTTTCAATACCGAATTGTTAGGTGAAGAAGCAGATGAAATGTTTAATCATTTCACAAATCTAGATAACGGCATAAAGAAAGATTTTAGAGAGACATTGAACTTTAATTATTCTCTTCCCAAAGTTGGTTTGTCGAGAAGAAGAATGAGTATTCCAAACCCGATTCATCAAATTGAGTTGTCAAAAATAATAAGTGATAATTGGACAGAAATCCAAAATATTTATAAACGCTCTAAAATCTCATCGAGTAAACAAGTAGATGATACAAGTAATTTAAGGGCTACAAAAACGATTGATACATTTGGAGATTTTAAAGAAAAATGTCTGGAAGAATCATTTGATAAATTATATGAACTCAAAACAGATATTTCAAAATATTTCCCAACGATTTATACCCATTCTATCCCTTGGGCAATACATACAAAATCTGTTGCAAAGACAAAAAGAAGTGACTTATCTCTACTTGGGAATTTACTTGATAAATCCATCAGAAGTGGGCAGAGCGGGCAGACTATTGGGATTCCAATTGGACCAGATACTTCAAGAATCATTGCAGAAATATTAGGTTGTACATTTGATAAGGTTTTAACAGATAATTTCAAAAATTTAATTGGCTTTAGATATGTCGATGATTGTTTTTTTTATTTTGACTCGCAGGCTGAAGCTGAACAAGTTTTTAAGCAATTCCAAGCAATATTAACTGAGTATGGTTTAGACATTAACGAAGAAAAATCTCAAATCAAGAAATTGCCGTTTCCATATGAATCAAAATGGGTAATTGAATTATCGAACTATCAGATTAGAAAAAGTAAAAAAGGACAGATAACAGATATAAAAAACTTCATTAGTTTTTCTCTTGAATTAGCAAATAAATATCCAAAAGATTCAGTTCTGAAATTTTCAATTAAAAAGCTCTTCTATGATAAAATTTATCAGTCTAATTGGGATTTATTTGAATCATTAATTTTCAGGATGGCAACATCTGAACCCGTAATTCTTCCAGATATTTTAAAGTTGTT
>JBLIFI010000267.1:0-6828 GCA_047633715.1 Flammeovirgaceae bacterium | reverse complement strand
TTCTTTCAACTCCATTTTCCAAATTCTTAATACAATTTACTAAAAGCCATTTTACCTAGTTAAAGCTTTGATTATCAGATATTTAATTAAATACAGAATTTGAAAAATTAGGGTGGGAAATGTCGGCCATAGCGGTGCTATGCCAAACTTTTTTGTCCCAGCGGGGAACGGCTAAACTAGCTAACGTAGCCCGACCTCAAAAATAAACTGCGACAAAATACGCATTTATTTATTCCCCGTTCCTTAATACTATTGACTACAAATAATCTCTTTCTTTGTCCGACAAGTAGATGTAATAAATTTTGGCTGTATTTTCTTCTCACAAATCTAACTACAGCATTTGACATTATTAAATTGAACAGCTCACAAGCAAATAATTCCCTCAAAATCACATGAATTGACTCGCACTATTTAACCCAGACTTTCGAAAAGACTGGGTTCTGCTCTTCAACGAACAATCTACGAAATCCAACAAAAAAAAATTATACTACCTAACATAAGTTACTTATACCATTCTCTGACAATCACTATCAATTTCTGTAGACCATTGAAAAAATAACTTATTTATAGCCTATTTAAATTAAGAATTTACAAAAAAATAAACAAAAAAAACATCTACTAATAATTATAAAATACTAGATTTAGCAAATGATAATATTTTCCACCTAAACACTTAAAGAATGAAAAAACGCAGACTAATCATTATGTTGCTTACTTTTTTACTGAGTATCCCGACAGCTTGGGCACAGGTAAAAATAAGCGGAAAAATCCTTGACACTGATAATTCGACTCTTCCAGGAGCAAATATTCTTGAAAAAGGGACTACAAACGGAACTTCTTCTGATATAGATGGAAATTTCTCTTTAACTGTGAAAGAGGGCGCTACTTTGGTAGTGAGTTATGTGGGTTACAAAACGCAAGAAATACCAGTAGATGCACGGACGGTATTTACTATTGTGCTGGATGGCTTAGATGAACTAGATGAAGTAGTAATTACAGGCTCTAGAACTCCCGCCAGAAGTAATACTACCTCGCCATTACCTATTGATGTAGTATCGGCAACTGACTTGAAAGCTACAGGGCAGAATACTTTCGATAAAGCATTGCAGTACAAAATCCCTTCTTTCAATACGGTTCAAACTCCTGTGAATGACGCAACGTCTTTGCTAGATCCTTATGAAATCAGAAATATGGGACCTAGTAGAACATTGATATTGATTAACGGAAAGCGTAAGAATTTGAGTGCATTACTCTACACACAAACTTCGCCAGGTCGTGGTGAAACAGGTTCTGACATTTCGGGAATCCCTGTGGATGCGATTAAATCTGTAGAAGTTTTGAGAGATGGGGCTTCCGCTCAGTATGGTTCTGATGCAATTGCAGGTGTAATTAACATTATCCTGAAAGATAATGCTCAATTAGGTTCTGCAACGCTTCGTACAGGTATTACTGCAGAAGGAGATGGCGAAATGATGGGTTTGAGTTTTAATAATGGAACCTCAATAGGGAAAGATAGAGGCTTTATTAACTACACGGCAGATTTCTCAAAAGTAAATTTGTCTAACAGACCAGGGACAGTAGATGCAGAAGGAGAATTCAACGATTTCGTAGCAGTAAGCGCAGACAATCTTGGGAGCTATGTGAATGACGATGGAACTGTAAATGGAACAAATATCTCTGGCATGAGTGATGCTGACAAAGCGACATTTTTCACAAATTATAAGTCTTCCTCAGACTATACTGCCAAATTAGCGGCAATCAATAGTGGAAATACTCTTGGTAGATCAGTAGTTGATGACTTTTTGTCAAGAAACCCAGACGCTAATAATATAAATGGCGCGCCTGAAACTGCGGCTGCAAAATTTTCTGTCAATGCTGGTTACAATGTGAGCGATGACACGGAACTATACATGAATGCGGCTTATGTATTTAAAAAAGTAAACAGTTTTGCCAACTACAGAACTCCATATTGGAGGCAACAATCAGATTTCTTTGCAACTCCTTCAATTCCTGGTTGGAGAGGAGGACCAACCCTAGATTATTTGTCTAATTTCTTCCCTGGCCAAAATTCAACTATTGCAGGTGGTTACGATGGCTATTTGCCAACTTTTGAAGGTGATTTGAATGATTACAACGCAACAGTTGGTTTCAGAAGCAAGAAGAATGATTGGAATTTGGATGTGAGTTTTACAACAGGTGGTAACTCACAAACCTATAAAGTGAATAATAGCCATAACAGAAACTTCGTGTATTCTCCTTCTACTTGGCTTGATGGAAACGGCAATGGCAATGTAGATGCAGGAGAACTTACTCAAGGTTCTTTATTATATAGAGAGAATAGTAAGCGTTCTTTTGATCCAGGCGGAACTAGTTTCTCTCACAATGTAGGAAACATAGATATCGCAAGATTACTTTCAGATAAAGTAAGCATCGCATTCGGTTCTGAGTTTAGATCTGAAGTGTTCGAAGTTGTTGAAGGCGAGCTTGGTTCTTATGATGGTGGCGGAGCAGATTCTTTTGCAGGAAATAGCCCTGAAAACTCAGGAAAGTTCAGTCGTTATAATATTGGTGCATATTTAAGTATGGATTTCGATATTACAAAAGACTTTTTAATTAGCGGAACAGGAAGATTTGAAAACTATTCTGATTTCGGTAATACTTTTGTTTGGAAAGTAAGCTCTAGATATATTATTGATGATAAATATACACTTAGAGGTTCTGTATCTACTGGTTTCAGAGCACCTACATTGCACCAAATATATACTCAAAAAGCGCAGTATAGTTTCATACCAGGGCAAGGAATTCAAGTTGGTGGTTTAATAAACAATGTATCTTCTCAGGCGCAACTTTTGGGAATCCCAAATTTGGATGCTGAAAAATCAACAAACATTACTGTTGGTGTAGGAGGTAAAATAAACAGACAATTGAGCTTCACGGTAGATTATTACAATATCGCTGTGAAAGATAGAGTAGTACTTAGTACAGAAATTGGCTCAACAAGTGCTGGAAACACACCATTGGATGCTATTTTGAATGCTAACAATTTATCTGATGTTAGTTTCTTTGTAAATGCGCTCGATACTAGAACTTCTGGTTTGGATGTGGTACTTAGTTACAAAGCTATTTCGCTTGGCAAAGGTTTCTTAGACTTGAACTTGTCAGGTAATTATACTATTGCAAATGAAAGAGAGGGCAATGTGAACAATCCTACTCTTGTATCAGATGCAGGGCAATCAGTTGTAAATGCGACTCAAGAAGCATTGTTCTTCACTTCCCGTCCTGTAACAAAATGGATTTTTGGAGCAAACTATGAAATTGGTAAAGTGAATTTATCACTCAATAATACTTATTTCGGTATGACTACATTCAAGCAACAAGGCATGGATGAGAACTTGAGAACAGAGTTTACGCCAAAAGTAGTAACAGATTTGGGTATTAGTGTTTCTGCAACAGAGAAATTGACTATTGCATTCAACATCAATAATATCTTGAACATATTGCCAGAGTGGTCTTTCAAAGCGGAAAATGCTGCGGGAGAAGCTATTTTGAGCGATCCTGCTCAAGTTAAAAATCAATCTAACTTATTGACTTTTAATCAGCGTTACTCTCAAATGACTTACGATGGATACCATTTCAGTCAGTTGGGTACTTTATTCAACATGTCTGTGAATTACCAATTCTAGGTAGTTTTTACAGAATAGCTTATTAGCTATTCAACATGAAAGAAGGCACTACAAATTATTTGTAGTGCCTTCTTTATTTGGTTGTTGGTATATTGAGACTTGCTAAGTCTGAGCAATTTAGACTCCTGAAAATAGGCAGTTTTTATGACTTTGAGTTAGAGAGAATTGCTCTGTTTTCCTCCATCAATACTATCCTTTATTCATAGCTTCCGAATTTATTTAAACAAACTCTGCCAACTCCATCCATCTCTCCGATTTCTCATCGAGTTTTGCCATAATATCAATAATGTCTTGAGACCAACCTTGCAAAACTTCGTGGTCAGTTTCTCCGCTAATCATTTTAGCTTCCAATTCTGCTTTCTGAGTTTCCAAACCTTCTATTTCCGACTCTAATTTCTCATATTCTTGCTTTTCTTTGAAAGTCAAGACTCTCTTATCTTCCGTTCTGGTTGGAGTGGGAACTGCTGCTTTCTTGGCTTTTTTATCCAAAAATGCTTGGCGTTCGCCCTCCTTTTTCATTTCCCGATAGTCAGAATATTTCCCGTTGAAATCCTTCACAATTCCTTCTCCCTCAAAAATGAATAAATGGTCAGCTAATCTGTCCATAAAATACCTATCGTGAGTTACAATCATCAGACAACCGTTGAATTCATCCAAGAAATCTTCTAGAGTTTGGAGTGTTTGCAAATCCAAATCATTGGTTGGCTCATCCAGAATAAGGAAGTTTGGGTTTTTGATAAGGATTGTCAATAAATACAATCTTCTTTTCTCGCCACCACTCAATTTATGCACAGGAGTTTGTTGCGATTTTGGCGGAAATTGGAATCGGTTCAGCATAGACATGGCGGAAATGGTCTCACCTTTTTTGCCAACAACCACTTCTTCGGAAATATCGGTAATAATGTCAATGACTTTTTTAGATTCGTCAATGATCATTCCCTGCTGGCTGTAGTAACCAAAAACCACCGTTTCCCCAGTAGTGATGTTCCCCGAATCTGCTTTCTCCAAGCCCATAATCATGTTTAGGAAAGTAGATTTCCCAACTCCATTCTTCCCAACAATCCCAACTCTTTCTCGCTTTTTGAAAATGTAGTTGAAGTTCTCCAAAATAGTCAACTCATCAAAGCTTTTCTGAACACTATCCAATTCGAGAATTTTACTTCCCATTCTGGACATATTCATATCGAGCTTTATATCGCCACGAGTTTGAGGTTTCTTCGCTCGGTCTTTCAAATCGTAGAAAGCCTCCACTCGGTATTTTGCCTTCGTGCTTCTCGCTTTTGGTTGCCTTCGCATCCAATCCAACTCCTTACTCATCAAGTTTTGAGCTTTCTCAGAATTGATAGCGTCTATTTGCTTGCGTTCTTCTTTCTTTTGGAGATAGTATTCGTAATTCCCTTCGTATTTGAAAATGGTCTGATCTTCCAACTCAATAATCTGCGTACAAATTCTATCTAGGAAATATCTATCGTGAGTAACCAACAGAAGTGTAAGAGTTGAGCGAGTCAAATATTCCTCCAACCACTCAATCATTTCCACATCCAAGTGGTTAGTAGGCTCATCGAGAATCAGCAAATCAGGTTTCTCCAACAGCACTTTTGCCATTGCCACTCGCTTGCGTTGCCCGCCAGAAAGCTCACTAATTGGTTGTTCGAGATGGAGGATATTGAGCTTTCCGAGAATAATCTTCATTTCTGTCTCGAAATCCCAGGCATTCAGTTCCTCCATTGTGTTAGAAGCTTCTGTTAACCTTTCAATACTTTCCATCGTTCCCGATTCTGCCTCTTTCAATGAAGCTTCGTATTCTTTCACAGCTTCCACCGCAGGATTATCTGTTGTGAAAATGGATTCGATGACTGTTTTCTTCTCATCGAAAATGGGGACTTGTGGCAAAAAGCCAATGCTGGTTTCGTTGTTCACACCCATCTCTCCCGAATCGGCATCATCCGAACCCGTTAAGATGTTGAGCAAGGTGGTTTTACCCGCTCCATTGTGCGCCACCAAAGCGGTTTTGTCGCCTTTTGCCAAACCAAAACTGATTTCGTCAAACAGCACTTTATCGCCAAAAGATTTCGAGAGGTTTTCTACGGAAAGGAGATTCATATTATATAAGTATCAAGTATGGAGTATCAGGTATCAAGAAAACAGATAAAATAATCTGCTTGGATTTAGCAGTTTTGAAACTGCTGTATTTATAATTATAGCAAAACTGACTTCGGTATAATTCAGATAATAGAGTTTATGAACAGAAACAAACTAAGTAGCTGGCGGTGGTTGTGTGCAACCCCAGCTTAGACCCGCCAGTCTGCGAGTGCTATAATAAATTTATGTTCATACTCTCTAATATTTCACAACAGCGAGACCAACCAAATAATCTATTTGGATTTCGAGGTGCAAAGATAGGCAAATGTTTGGGGTGGAGATAGAAAAGCGCGGAAAGTGTTTTGGGAATGTTTGTTTGAAAGGGTACAAGCGTTTTACACGTTGGGGACTTTTGACTATTTTTGCACTTTCAATTTTATATAGACTTATTAAATAACGGATTTATGAAAATCACACAAGGGAAATGGTTTTGGTTGGGAGTTTTGTTGGTTATAAGTTTTAACGTCAATAGTCAGAATTTAACATTGGTAGATTCCATTTATGCTCCTGAATCCTCAGCTAGTATGTTGATGAATGGCACAAGTATGTCTGTGGATGGAAATACTATGTTTGTATTCGCTGACAGAAAAAATGGAAGTGAATTGAAGAGAATCGTCTTAGTTCATCAAAGGCAAACGACAAGCAAATGGATAGTTGTACAAGAGCTTACCTCCAGTTCGATTTCTGGTAGTTTCGGTACTCAATTAGCTATACATGGAGATTATGCTGTCATTTCAGCCTCGGAGTCGGGCTTCCATATATATGAAAGAAATAGTCAAGGATTGTGGGAAGAGGTACAATGGCTAAATGGGTACAATGGTTCTGTGGCTATTCACGGAGAGAGAATAGTTACTGGAGATAGTTTACATGTATATAATCATTAGTGAGCGGTAAGGTTTTTGATGACATCGTTGTCAAATTCTCTGTGAATGAGATTTTTTAAGTGGCATAGCCAATGTATTCCTATCTTCCAATGTGAGTAGAATGGCTTTGCAATTGCTTT
>JBLIFI010000266.1:0-6848 GCA_047633715.1 Flammeovirgaceae bacterium | reverse complement strand
AAATGCAAGCAATTGAGGTTAGTGAAAAGACCTCCGAAAGCCGCCTAAAAAAAAGTAAAAAAGGCAATGAACTTTTTACGCCCGATTGTACAGCCTACTTTGAATATATTAATATAGATAATCCAATTGAAAATTCACTTGAAATTATATATAAGTAAAAAACGTCATCTAACACCGTATATAATTTATTGCTGGCTTCTTGCTTACTTACGAAAGTCCTCGCAAACTTTCTTGTCGGTTTTTATTTGCTAAATTAGGTGCTTAACCACGAAAGAAACCATATATTAAACGTTATCAACAAAAAAAACTGAACTAAAAATGAATTTTAGGAAAGCGACAGAAAATGATATTTCAGTAATTGTGGAAATGATTGCGGATGATGAACTTGGAAAAAAAAGAGAAAATTTTCAGAACCCTTTACCAAAAGAATATCTGAATGCGTTTAAAAAAATTAACTCTGACGAAAATCAAGAATTAATTGTTGTCGAAAACGAAGAATCTGAAATTATTGGAACTTTACAATTATCATTTATTCAATATCTGACTTATCGTGGGGGAATTAGAGCGCAAATTGAAGCTGTAAGAATTAGAAAAGATAAAAGAGGACTCGGAATTGGAAAAACCATGTTTAAATGGGCTATAAATAGAGCGAAAGAAAAAAATGCGCATTTGTTACAATTAACGACTGACAAAAAAAGACCAAAGGCAATTGAGTTTTACGAAAATTTGGGTTTTAAAGCAACTCACGAAGGAATGAAAATTCACTTTGAATAAAGAAAAAGCCAGTTGCTAACACCGTGTATAATTAATTGCTTTGGCAAATCTTTAGCATCATAGATTGTCGTACCAACTATATCGTGCCTTCCCAAAGATATAAATACCCAGTACCACCAAGTTTCGTTGTAGCCAAATACGAAAGCCAATGCCCAGAAGGGAACTCCAAATTTCAATAGGAACAGTCCTGTCGATACGAAATCCACCTGTTCTTTGCAATATCCGACATTTCCCACCCTAATTTTTCAAATCCTGTATTTAATAAAAAATTGATTATCAGTTATTTAAATAGAAAATATGGCTTTTTATAAATTGTATTAAGTTTTTGGAAAATGGAGTTGAAAGAAACAATTAGTATTTTAACTATTACTTTCCCGTGAAATGAACAAAATTTAGCTTATTAGTTGTCAGACACCTTAAAGGTGTCTGACAACTTTGCATAAAATGGATATAAATAACTTTCTGATAATCAAATAATTAAGTGTTTTGTATAAAATAAGCGGTTTGTATTTTAATGGTGGGAAATATCGGCTGAAAGCATCTGTGCGGGAAATAAATACACGTGATTTTCATGTAAATCCTTTATGATTTTGTTTGAAAATTTATTATCAAACATGAATCGCCCATAAATATCACTTGTAATTGGAAGTACGCTTGTTCGGTTTTTACTACCTTTGGTTGTCATTGTAGCTACTCTTTTTGATTTCGTAACCAAAAAACAAGCATTTACAATGACTTTTTTAGTAGCACAGCAAAGTGTAACAATCAGAAAAGTTTCAAATATGAAAAAAGACTTCAATAAATATGTCAAAAGTTTAGATGAAAAAGGCTTGGCAAAAGAGCTAAAAATGCTTTATGACAAGTTTGAGTTGGTTCGCAAGTATTATAAAGCTGAATTAAGTGAAGATGCAAATAGCATATTAGCGGAATACAAGCTGAAACTAAAGAAGGAATATTTCCCTACGAGAGGTTACGGAAAAGCAAGTAGTGGCACTTCGAGAAAGGTGGTTATTGAGTTCAAGAAAATAGCGACTCATAGTTCCGATGTGGTGGAGCTTTGGCTTTATCGTACTGAGATGATGTTGGAATACACGCTGACTTATGGCGATATTGACGAGCCTTTCTACAATTCTCTCTATACTGGATTCGCAGAGGCTTGCAAGCTCATCAGTAAAGAAGCCTTGCATAAACATTACCAAGATGACTGTTTGAAACTAATCAATATGTCTGAAGAATTAGGTTGGGGTGTTCCTGATGACCTTCATAGTGCATATATGGAGTATTTTGATGCGAAAAAAACGTAAAGCAAGAACTGATATCTATGTTGCGGAACAGCCACATACAACTTTGACAAAATCTCAAAAATTCACAACCACTTTGACATCCAAGAAAAAAAATCCAGACTATCTCTACACATTTAATTACGACTATCATCATAGCGACTTGTGCAAGTTAGAATCAAGGCAAGTTTTTGGGGAAGAAGAGATGAATAAATTACTGTTCTCAAATCTAGAGATTGACCCTTCTATTAGTCCCTTTATTAAAAATAGGTTGGAGTTGATTTCCTCCTCGGCAGATTATTCGGAGTTTTTACAAAACATTGAGGACAAAAATATCCATATTGAGGGTTTTAAGATTGAATACTTGATTTGGGAAAATGATGTTACAGATTTTGCCGAAAGGCGTGAGAAAATGAAAGACATTGGCTATCGGATAGAAGGTAATCCCAATTTCGATACTCCATCAATCACTTATGCTGTGTGCAAAATCGAGAACATTTGGTATTTCGGAGTTTTGGCGAAACAGGATGTTGGCTGGTATCACCACAAGCAAAAGCCTTGTTCGTTTAGCAATTCAATAGGAATGACTATTGGTAAAAGCCTTGTCGGCATTGCCTCGAAAGGAGATAAATCCAACCGATTACTAGACGCTTGTTGCGGTGTGGGAACAATTCTATTAGAAGCTTGCTTTGCTGGATTCAGCATAGAAGGTTGCGATATCAATCCAAATGCCTGCAAACATACAGAGGCGAACTTGGCTTATTACAGTTATTCCGCCAATGTATATTGCTCAGACATTAAAGAGCTCGGCAAAAGTCTTGACAAGCAATATGATGCCGTAATTATTGACCTCCCGTACAACTTATACAGTTACTCCAATGACGAAATCGTTTTAAATATTATAGAATCTACTGCAAAATTAGCTCCTCGAATAGTGATTGTGTCTATTTCAGATATTGAAAACTTGATTAAGAAAGCGGGGCTGGAAATATCCGATTTCGGTACGGTTGAGAAAAGGGGGAAATCGAAATTCACACGAAAAATATGGGTTTGCGAAGTAGATAACAATTAAGTTTGAAACAAGTGTGATTTGAAAAACAAAATAGAATCTAACAATACATAAGGCCGCATCTAAAAATATCGCACACTAATAAACCCAACGTCTGGCAGAGGTTAAAAAACCCTGCCGAGGGTCGGACTCCAGACGTTGGGTTTATTAGCAATCTAGCATTCATAATACTCCATTATTTCATTTAAAAAGTGTATTTTAATTTATTGCGACAAAATGAGATGCGCCCATACATAATTACCTCATTTTTTTACCAAAAAAATCCTCTAATGAAAAGAAGCACTCTATTAATACTCATAATCGGACTAATTGTTCTTTCTCATCAGGCAACAACCGCACAATCAAACAATATTCCATTAGAGGAATTTGAGTCGGAAATTATTGATACTCTATTTTCAAAAACTCTTGGAGAGAATAGAGAATTTTGGGTCAGATTCCCTGAAAATTACAATCCGAACAATAATGAAAAATATCCTGTGGTTTATTTACTAGATGGCTTTTCCTTAAAAAGTACTTTAGAAATGGTGTATGGTAACTATTGGGGACATTATTTACCTCACATGATTCTTGTTGGAGTTGCAAATAGGAGCAATAGAACAAGAGATTTGACTACTTCACAAATAAAAATGAGACGAGGTAGTGCAATGAATACTGAAACTGGAGGAGCAGAGGAATTTACGAAATTTATAGAAAAAGAACTGATTCCTCATATTGACAATACTTATCCTACAACGTCTTATCGGACTCTGATTGGTCATTCCTACGCAGGTTTATTCACCATAAATATGTTGGTGAATCATAGACACCTTTTTAAAAACTACATAGCCATAGACCCTAGCCTCGATTGGGATGGGCAAAAATTATTGAAACAAGCGAAAGCAAGCCTTAAGACAGAAAGTTATAAGGATAAGTCACTTTTCGTTTCACTTGCGGCAGAACAACTACACATGCAAAATGAAAAAGTTACGATAGAGAACCTGATGGAAGATAGTTCAGAATACACTTTGTTTGCTCGTTCAATAGCCGATTTGTCAAATTTTGCAACATCTAATAAAGAAAACGATTTGAATTTTGCGTGGAAAGTGTATCCTGAAGATTTACATGGAACAGTACCGCTTCCATCTATGAGAGATGGTTTGATTTTTCTGTTTAAATGGTATCAATTCAAATCTCCACAAAAATACAACAACCCTGACACGCCAGTAGAAGAACTGACCGAGTTATTGACCAAGCAAGAGGAGATCTATTCTAAGAATTTTGGGCTCCCAACTCCTCCAATGATTGAGGAATTGCTGAATGGGTATGGATATATGTTCATGGACATGGAGCAATATGAAAAGGTATTTATGTTTTTTAAAATGAATATCGATTATTACCCAAAAAGCGCAAATGCTTATGATTCAATGGCAGATTATTATGAAAGAAACAATGATATGGGGAATGCTTTAAAGTATGTCAGCAAGGCGTATGAAATCAGCCATAATGAAGTTTATAAAAAAAGAATGGAAAAATTAAAGAAAAAGTAGAAACATGAATAAAAAGCATAGATGACTATTTTTATAGCCTATGTTGAACTGAATATTTATCTCAAATGCTCAAACCTAACTAACAATTCAAATGCAGACTGATAAAATCCAAGAGTTAATCACGTTCAACCGCTTATACGATTTGCTATTTGCATGGAAAGATTCTGACGAGCCAACAGACATTCAATCTATGCACGAACTTTTGGATAAATTAGGTTTTTAGGCTTCTTCGGAAGAGATGAATAGTAAGTTTTATCTCCGTTTCGGGAGAATAGAAAGAGTTATTTAATCTCTTCGCCAGAGGGTTGGGAATGGGGCGATTTCCCACTCCAAGGCAGTTACACATTCGCGTTGGTTTGGCAAGATGGCGAAGGTGAACGAAGTTGGTATATCGAAGGACTTAGTATGACTATTGAGACGGAAAGTTATGCGTTTGAGCACAAGATGCTTAGCAGTTACCTTTTCTGTTTTATAGAGGAAAGAAATAGGTTGATGCTTCCTTACAGTCGGAAAATGCCTTCAATAAATTCGCCTGAATACTCCAAAACACTTCCATTTCAACAAAAAGAGGCATAAATACGGCTCGATTGTATTAAAATGGCATCTGAATTGGCGCATTATGCTTGTCCAGATGTTCTTGAATTTTCTGGCGATTGGGAGGAAACAGAATTACCCAATCCTGACTTTTTCAAAAAGACACTTTCGTTAATCACAAAAGGTTTTTTTATAAAATCTACCGAATGGAAACTGTCATTTACTCCGCTAAATTGGGAGAACAATACCGCTCAAATTACTCAAATGGCAACTTATAAAGAAAGGGATGAACACACATGGCGAGAGTATGGAATTGAGCAATATCGGGAAGGGAGCAAAGAAGTGGGCGTTTGGCTAAAACAAGAAAAAGGCTTTATCTCTTTCAAGGTGCTCAGACCTCTCGAAAAAAGAAGCAGAGTACCTAGTGAAAGGAATAGTTTTATGGAATATTCAGGAAAACTATTCCCCAATAAACTTCATCTGTATTTAGACTTTGAGGCAAAAAGCATCAAAACGAAAGAATTTTATGAGAAGGAATTGAAAGAGTACGAACTTCGCTTGACTAACTTATAAACACGAAACACAATCCGAGTTTTGCTTTCCATATTTACAGCTAGATATAAAAGCCTAAAAATGACAAAAATCATTCCTTATGAAAGTACTCATCAAAATGGAATTGATGAAATGATGTGCGAAATAGCATTGGAGTTTAAGAAACAGATATTTTCAAAAACAATAATTGAAACGCCTATTGTTCCTGACAACTATTGGGTTGCTGTAAATAATGATAGAGTTGTTGGAACTGTAGGGATTCTCATTATTGAAAATAATTTTGGAATCTTGAAGAAAATGATGCTGAAAAAAGAATTTCGTGCGAAAGAATTCAGTGTTTTTGCTACAAGTTTTAAAGCAACTACTTTCCCTGATGGAGTTCTGAGTTTGGGAAATCTCAAAACACTTGATTACAAATCGATGGGCTTGAAAACCTTGAAAAACTCATTGCATTATCCTCAAAAAGATGGCTACGTTCATGCTATTGATTTGCATACAAACAATCGGAGCGAATTTAGAAATCGGTTATTGAAATACTATTTCATGTTGATGGGCTTTCACACGCTTCGGTACGTAGGCACGGCAGATCATTTGCATATTTCCTTGCCCATTGAGGAAAACCCGAATGCTATTTGAGGAGGGAATACTCAATCTTCCAAAGATTCCGCTTCTACTCTCTTTCTCCGAGAAAAATAGAAATATAAACCAAGTGGCATGGACAATATAAGGGAAAGTAGCCAAAATATTTTTTGAGCAACCGACTCTTTTTTGTTGGCAATAACAACTGCTAAAGCAATTAATGCACAAATCAGCATACCAATAATACCGACCGAGAGCAAGGTTCCTGCATAAGGCAAATGTTCGATTTTGAATAATGCACCGAGTATTTGGAGAATTAAAGTTAAATAGCTTGCCCTTTTATGTGATATGTTTGAGATTTTCATAGTTACTATTGTGTTTATGTAGCGAGTGTATTACCAAAGCTAAAGTTGCACATGAATATGGTCATCATTCCACTTGTTTTTTGACTCTTCAAAAGCACAAATATCCGGGGAACTTTTCTCAATCTTTTGAACAGCCTAACTTTACCAATATTCGGATGCGTAGCAAAAG
>JBLIFI010000265.1:0-6881 GCA_047633715.1 Flammeovirgaceae bacterium | reverse complement strand
GAAGAACTCTCTGGTGTAATGCTCAAAGGAATTGGTTCAGATTTCGATTCTGCCAGATTTCAGAGTAATATGAAAGCAGGTAGATTCCCAAGGCTAGATGGGAAAAAGTATAGTCGAGAAATTGTAATCAGCCAGAAAATTGCCAATAAACTTCGTTTAAAGGTTGGAGACAGAGCCAATATATTCTTTGTGCAAGACCCACCAAAGCATCGCCCAATTACGGTGGTGGGAATTTACGAAACGGGAATTGAGGATTTTGATGAACTGATGGTTCTGAGCGACTTACGCATGATTCAGAAAATCAACAATTGGTCGGACACACTTGTTGGCGGTTTTGAGGTTTTCATTCCCGACTTCGAGCAACTCGACCAAGCCCACGATGAACTTTATCGAAACATGAATTTCTCGCTTACGGCAGAAAAAGTAACCGATGAATTCCGCCATCTTTTCGACTGGTTTTTGATGATTCGTGCAAATGCGAGTTTTTTACTGACAATCATTCTCATTATCGCCTATCTCAATATCATTTCAATTCTCCTGATTATGATTGTCGAGCGAATCCAAATGATTGGAACTTTAAAAGCATTAGGAGCAAGAGATTGGCAAATTCAGAAAATATTTCTTCTGAACATGATTCGTTTGATTGGCTGGGGTTTGCTCATTGGGAACTTCGTGGGCTTAGGGTTTGGTTTCCTACAAAGCAAGTTCCAACTCATTCCACTCGACCCAGAGAACTATTATATGAATTCTGTGCCAATTCTTTTTGATTGGGTAGCGATTGCGATTTTCAATCTAATTACACTACTTTGGGTAGCATTGATTGCAATACTCCCAACTCTAGTCGTGAAATTCATACAGCCCGTAAAAGCCATTAAGTTCGATTAGCGAAAAGGGTAGCATGAAAACATGTAATGCTAAAACAGAAATGACATAGCGCAAGCGTCCGCTTGTGCCTTCATATCCACAAGCAAGCCTTACATCTTTTACACTACCAAAAAAAGTAGTCGAAAAGCAAAACACCTTCATTTCTCTAAAGAAATGAAGGTGTTTTTATATCTGAAAACAACGCTAGATTGAATCAATTGCAGTAGATAATCTCTCGAATATTTCCTCAATTTCACCAAATCCTTTTATCATTTCCATCTTTCCTTTTTGCTCGTAGTGTTTGGCAACAGGAATGGTTTCACCCTCATAGACTTTTAGCCTATTCTCGATTTTGGAAATATCTTGGTCGTCACTTCTTCCTGAAGTTTTCCCTCTATCCAAAAGGCGCTCTATCAATTCTTTCTCGGGAACTTGCAATGCCAAGAATTTCTTGATTGGAGTTTGCTTCGTCTCCAAGAGCTTATCTAGTGCCTCTGCTTGAGTTACAGTTCTTGGAAAACCATCAAAAATGATCCCTTTCACCTCTCCAACTTCCTTTATCTTGTCATCCACCATGTCAATTACCAACGAATCGGGAACAAGATTTCCTGCATCAATGTAGCTTTTCGCTTTCTGCCCAAGTTCTGTTTTTTCACCTAAGTGTTTTCGGAATAAATCGCCTGTGGCTATATGAATCAATCCATATTTCTCTATCAGTCTGGCGCTTTGAGTTCCCTTCCCCGCACCTGGAGGGCCAAATAATATAATATTTAGCATGTTTCTTTATAGTTTTATTGAGTCGATTTGGCTTTTGTTGCCAAAATCGCAAAAGAAATTAACTGCATCCCGTATAAGAACACACGTAAATATATAAGAAAGGCTAAGAATTTCAAATTTTCTTGAAAACTAGCGCATCTAATTCGAACTTAGAAGTTGTCCCACTATCGATTGAGATACTTCACCTTTGCCCACTCATCATTCTTATCAATCAATGTAACACTCCCAAAATCCAACTCATAACCAAAGGCATTTTGGAGTGGAATATTCAAAACATGATTGATAATACTTCGGATAACTCCGCCATGAGTTACAATAGCAACCGCCTCATAATCACCCTGTGTCACTTCATTATCATAGAAATCTATCACTCTATCATGTAAAGATTGAAAAGACTCTCCATTTGGTGCAGAAGCTGTATCGAAATTATTCATCCAATGCTCGAGTGAGGTTTTTTCTATCTCATTCCAAAGCTTCATTTCCCAGTCTCCAAAATTCATTTCCAACAATCTGTCATCACTTTTGAACATATTGCTTTCCAACTCACGAGCAAAATTTCGGCATCTGCTGAGTGGACTAGTGAAAACTGCATCAAATTTTCGAGGGATTTTCTTTTTGAGCGTATCGAAATCATACTCATAACTTCTTGGCAATTCCACATCGGTTTGCCCATAATAAGTGCCTTTCACAATATCAGGCGTAGTATGTCTAATCAGGTAAATCTCCATGGTTCAGGTCTTATATTGAGTTCTATTCTTCACGCAAGGTAATGAATAGGGAGGATTTAGACAATGTGATTTCCGATGGAATTGAAAGCATTTTCCTCAAACTATCTTTATAATATCGACTAACTCAAAATAGTACCGCTTACCAACTTTAGCTATAAAACACACTTAATTTCGGTTACTTTTGAAATCAGTATAATGGTTTTACAAGCTATTAAATCGAGGTTGACGCTATAAAATTCTTTTCTAGAATCAAGTGGTAATCCAAAATAGGAAACAACAAAAAACCTTTTTATTGCAACATTCTGGTCAAAAACATCTCTATTAAATTATATAGTCACTCTTTTTTCTATTGCCAAATTCACCAATTTTCGTTCAAGTGATATTTGGAGTGATAAACTGTAACCTTTTCAAAAAAAAGAGTTTCCATAGAATATACGGCAAAACAAATCCACAAAACTACTACCAAGTCAAATTAATTTACCTACCAACTACCAAGATTATGAAACATTTTTTAGCTGCCACCTTGATTTTAGGTTGCCTCTGTTGTGACATAAATCACGCTTCCGCAAAAGACCCAGAATCAATAAAATCTCTCAAAGCCAAGCGAGTAGTTGATAAGCCCAAAATAGATGGCGAACTCAATGACCCAATGTGGCAAACTGACAACTCTTTCTATTCGGGACAATTCACGCAGAATGAACCGAGCAATGGCGAGAAATCCGAACAAAAAACAGATATTTATTTCGCTTATGATGATTTTTCAATCTACATAGCCGCCAAAATGTATGATAATCCAGACAGTATTTTACAGGAGTTTGGAATTCGAGATTCTGGCGAGCGGAACTCAGATATGTTTGCTTTAGGCTTAGACACCTATAATAAACAACAGAACGCTTTCTATTTCATGGTTTCGGCTGCAGGAGTTCAAACCGATATTTTCATCACTCCAAACAATGAAGATGAAAATTGGAACGCAGTCTGGAAAAGCGAAGTACAAATAACTGATGATGGCTGGATTGTGGAAATGGAAATCCCCTACTCTGCCATTCGCTTCCCCAAACAAGAAGTACAAACTTGGGGAGTAAACTTTATGCGAGTAGTGAGAAGAAAACGAGAAAAATCTTTTTGGCACCCTGTAGATGCTTCTGTAAATGGCTTTGTGAATCAATTCGGAAAGCTAGAGGGTCTTAAAGGAATTGAACCTCCTTTAAGACTTCAGTTATTCCCTTACATTTCTGGCTATGTATTAAAAAATGGAAGTGATATTTCCACCTCTGTAAATGGCGGAATGGATTTGAAATACGGAATCAATGAGAGCTTCACTCTAGATATGACACTTGTTCCCGATTTTGGGCAAGTAGTTTCCGACAACCTTATTCTAAACCTCTCGCCTTTTGAAGTACAATTCTCAGAAAACAGACAATTTTTCACCGAAGGAACTGAGCTTTTCAATAAAGGTGGCTTATTCTACTCTAGGCGAGTTGGGCAATCTTTTACCAATTCAGATGATATTTATGGCAAATTCCTCTCTGACCATAACATTTCCGATGCTGAAAAATCCAACTATGAAGTAACAACCATGCCTGATGGAGGTGCGCCAAATTCAGCCCAATTAGTAAATGCCACCAAAATTTCTGGGAGAACGAAAAAAGGAGTTGGAATCGGAATTTTTAATGCGGTTACCAAAGCAACTGAAGCAACTGTTACCAATTCAGAAACTGGAGAAACACACATTGTACAAGCTGACCCGCTTACCAATTTCAATGTGTTAGTTTTTGATAAGAACCTAAAAAACAATTCTAATATTGGAATTATCAACACAAGTGTTATTCGTGCCGATGGCGGTAGAGATGCCAATGTTACAGGAACTGATTTTCGCTTCAATGATAAAGAAAATAAGTTTGGAATTCGTGGCTTTGGAGCTGTTACACAACGGTTTCACAATATTCAATCTTTCCATAACAAAGAAGATTTCAATTACGATTACGAAATTCAAAAAGAAGGTGGAAAGCTAAAACTATTGGATATTGGCTACAAGTACTTCTTGGAAGTGGGGAAATATAGTGGGAAATGGCAATACAGATTAAGCAGAAATGTAGAAAGCGATGATTATAACCCAAGAGATTTAGGTTTTCTTCGAGCTCCAAACGAAATCAGCCATCGTGGACGGATTAGTTATAATGTTTTCAAGCCTCAAAGCATCTTTCTGAGATATTCTATCAATGCAGGATTTTGGCATGAGCAACTCTATAGCCCCAATAAATTTGCCAACAAAGGGGTTTATTTAAACATGAGCGGGCGTTTCAAAAACTTCTGGAACTTTGGCGGTTGGTCAGATTGGAACGTTGGAAAAAGCTACGACTACTTTAGCCCAAGAACAGATGATTTTAGCGTAGCTTTCATACGTAAACCCTCCGCTGGCACAGGAGTTTGGTCAACTACCGATACTCGAAAAAAAGTGAGCGTCAATTTTTACACAGGAGCTTGGACTCGCCCAGCTTGGAACCAGGTTGATAATTGGTTCGGATTCACTCCTCGTGTACGAGTAAACAACAAGCTATCTTTCAGTCATAGTTTTGAGTTTACAAAAATCCGCAATGAACTAGGCTATGTGAATAACAACGATGACATTCCAACCCAATTCAATCCAAATGAAGAAATTCCTTTTGGGAAAAGAGGAATTTTGAGGATTGAAAACACCTTCAACACCAGTTATGTTTTCAATAATAAAATGGGCTTGAACTTCAGAATCCGACACTTCTGGACTCAAGTAGATTACAAAGAAGAATTCTTCTTTTTAGCAGATGATGGAAGACTCGCTCCAAACCCATACAATTACAATGGAGAAACCTCTGATGGAGAATCAATTCACGATATCAACTACAATGCTTTTAATGTAGATTTGAATTTCAACTGGCAAATTGCTCCAGGAAGTTTTGTTACTATAAATTACAAGGTTGTACAGGATTTAGAAGATAGAATTGTGAGTAAAGATTATTTCCAAAACCTATCAAATGTAGTTAGCAATTTAGAAAATCAAAGTTTTTCAATTCGAGTGCTGTACTTTTTAGATTACTTAGATGTGAAAAAGGCTGTCTCTAGGAAAAGAAGTTGATTTGAGGATTTGGAGATTCGTTGATGTGGTTATGTGTTGATGAATAAGACTCAACTGATTTTACAGAATCTCTCGCCCTTATACATTTTGAAAACTGTCTATCGGCTCTTTTTGATTATCATAAATCGTAGTAGACTATTCTTACAAGCTGGAGCTTGTAAGCTACAAAAGAAAGGACTTTCCAAAATGGGAAAGCCCTTTCTTTTTAAATCTTGATACTTGGTACCAACTACTTGATACTATAAATTTATCCTGCGGATAAAGCTTCTGCACCACCAACAATCTCTAAAATTTCAGTAGTAATATAAGCTTGACGAGTTCTATTATAAGTTAATTTCAATTCTTTCAACAAGTCTTCTGCATTTTCAGTTGCTTTGTCCATTGCTGTCATTCTTGCACCTTGTTCAGAAGCATTTGACTCTAACAATGCTTTGTAGAATTCAATTTTCAATGCCTTGGGAATCAATTCTGCAACGATTTCCTCTTTCGATGGTTCGAAAATATAATCTACAGTCGTTGTAGTTACTTCTTCATTTTCTGGTGTTTCAGCAGGAACTGCTGGCAAAAACTGTTGCGTTTTCACAACTTGGGTAGCCACATTTTTGAATTCGTTGTAAACCAATTCAACAGCATCAAACTGGCCATTCAAGAAACCATCCATAGCATATTCTGCCGCCTTTTTAGCTTCTTCAAAAACCAAATTACTGAAAGTTGTTGCAAAAGTAGAGTTCACAGAATATTGCTCTCTTCTTTTGAAAAAATCTCGTCCTTTTGTTCCAATTGGAAGAACCTCGACATTTCCAGCTTCAAATTGAGAATTGTATTTTTTGGAAATCACAGCCATTGCGGCTTTGTTAGCATTCGTGTTGAAACCACCACAAAGTCCTCTGTCAGAAGTTACTACCATTACCAACACATTTTTCACGGCTCTCACTGTTCCAAAAGTATTTGGCAAGTCATCTTCTCCAAGAGTTGCAGTAATATTATCCAACAAGCCAGTCAATTTCTTTGAATAAGGGCGAATCTGCTCAATGCGATTCTGCGCCTTTCTCAATTTAGCAGCGGCCACCATTTTCATGGCTTTCGTAATCTGCTGAGTGGACTGGATTGAGGTAATCCTAGCTTTTACTTCCTTTAAGCTTGGCATAGCTTTTATCGAATCTAGTTAGTTTCAAAATTCTTGTCCTAAAAAGGAACAAGAAAAGGAAATAATGCAACAAGCACTATTTCCAATCTTTATCTTTAATGCTTAAGCAAGGCTTTTCGCAACGTCTCCAGCAACAGTCTTCATAGTTGCTTTTGTTTCATCTGTCAATTTACCTGCTCCAAGCGTATCAATCGTAGCTTTATGGCTAGTGTTTAATACTCTTAAGTATTCCGCTTCAAATGCTCTTGTA
>JBLIFI010000264.1:0-6886 GCA_047633715.1 Flammeovirgaceae bacterium | reverse complement strand
AAGCCATCGGTGCGTTTTGGTTTCTCTTTGCAAGCGGAAAAAACGATGAATAGTAGTACGAAGTAAGTTATTCGATTAGTCATTTTTGGTTATTCAGTTTGTGATTTTTGAGGAAAGGAGTTGGGCTTGATTTATTATTTGGTAGTGTGAAAGAGGTAATGCTACTTTATGGATACTTCGGCACAAGCGGAGTGCCGCCCAGCGGACGCTCAATTCCATTAAGTTAAGCAAGTTTGGATAGGACTTACGTACTACCCTAAATATATATCGTTCCGTTGGGACTCAAAAAAAAGTCCCAACGGAACGAAACAGCCTTAGCTTGGCACGTAGCTAAGCAAAAAGGCACTAATTTAATGGTATTCAGCGTACGCTTACGCTATGTTTATTATCGATTTACCATTATATGTTTACAGCGACCAAATATTTTTCCCTCATTCTCAATTCTTCTTTCTTAATTTTTAATTCCCTTTCCTATCTACCAAAGTAGCACTTGCTTGTGCGGTTGGCAACACCAATAAATCGGCAATGTTTACATGTTTAGGTCGGCTGATGGCAAACCAAATTATTTCGGCAATGTCTCTGGCTTGTAAAGCTTCAAAACCTTGGTAAACCTTCTCCGCTTTTTCAGAGTCTCCCTTGAAACGCACTTCGGAGAATTCTGTCTCCACCAAACCTGGGTGAATGGCACTCACACGAATTCCACTTGTAAATAAATCTTTCCGCATTCCTTGGTTAATCGCATCTACGGCAAATTTTGAGGCGCAATAGACACTTCCATTTGGGTAAACTTCCTTTCCTGCAACTGAGCCAATGTTGATAATATCTCCCGCCTGCCTTTCTACCATTTGGGGAATAATTGCTTTGGAAACATAAATCAAACCTTTCACATTGATGTCAATCATGGCATCAAAATCTTCTAAATCTGCGGAGTTGAAATCTCCCAAACCATGTGCATTTCCTGCATTGTTGATTAGAATATCAATCTGTTTCCATTCGTTAGGCAAACTGCCCACTTTTTCAGCCACAGATTCCTTATCTCTCACATCAAATTGGAGTGTGGTGACTTCTGTTTGATGTGAGAGTTTTTCCGCAAGTTCCTTCAACCTCTCCCCTCTCCTACCGCACAGAATCAAGCGAACTCCATTTTCTGCAAAAACCTCTGCGGTTGCCCAACCAATTCCTGAAGTTGCGCCTGTAATAAATGCTGTTTTTTTCATAATCTCTTTTACTAATCCGAATAATTTACAACACAAAAAAATCATTTTATATTCACTCCTCCAAAAACAATTTGCCCTTCGTTTTGTAGTTCTCTAAATCGGAAACAGAAAGTGAGTTAAGTTGTTCGTTCATCTTCCAAACCGTTTCCATAACCTGAAATAGTTTTGGGAGGAGTTTTTCAAATGTGTAGTAGATATTATTGACATAAATTTATTGTGTAATCTGAAGACTGGCAGGTTCTACGAACACTGCCAGCTTCCTATGCGAAAACTTTGTCACTATTCACTAGTGCAAATAAACATACTCCAACTTTCTAGTAAAGCTTTCTGTCAGTAAATTGGCTTTTAGTTTCTAGCTCCAAACTTCTGCTCTAAAAGGAGTTTATCAATCAGTTCAAAATACGTCAACATGGAAATCAAAAGTGTCATAAGGAAGAGAGTATTTCTCATAAAAAACCTATTTGTTGTACTCGTCTTGTTCTTGGCAAATTGCACGAACAACAAGGTAACCAATGAAGAAATCTCTTCCGATTCCTGCCAAGGGAATTCAGAGTTGGCTGTTTCCATAGCAAAGGCAGATGGCGTATTTGAAGCGCATAAGTCGGCATTGCCTGTGCAAATTGATGGTTGCAGTAAAGAAGCAATTTGGGCTAACGCAGATTGGTACGACATGAATTATGCTTGGATGGGCGAACCTGTAGATTCTCTTGACTACCACGGGCAATTCAAATTGGCTTGGGATAACCAATATTTATATATTTTGGTGGAAGTGGTAGATGAACATTTGAACCCGACTCTCGCAGATGGAAAAGACAATTATTGGAAAGGGGATTATGTGGAGGTATTTATTGACGAAGATAAATCGGGAGGATTGCACAAATTTAATCATCAGGCTTTTGCCTACCATGTTTCTACCGAAGGTCATGCAATTGACAAAAACACCTTAGAGGAAACTGTTTTTTTTGACAATCATATTACCGTTCAGAGGTCGCAAAACGGAAATACGCACCTTTGGGAAATGGCAGTTAAGTTGTTCGATAAAGAGTTTGATGAAAACAGCACAGACAATATTCCTGTCAAAATTTCCGAGCAAAAAATCATTGGCTTCTCCATTGCCTATGGCGACAATGACGGGAAAAGTAGTCGTGAGAACTTCATGGGTTCAAAAAAGACGCATGGCAATAACAATGACGATGGCTACATAAATTCCGATGTATTTGGGAGTATTTTGTTTGTAGAATAATCTGAGAAAATAGTTCGTAATCAAAGGCTTCTGCACATTCTAATTTGCGAGGTACAGGGTTTCATTGATTTTTTCTAAAATCTCTATTCCTTCAATATGTGGTATTGGTGGGCGTTTGAGATGGGAATATTCCTTATACCTGTTGAAATATGCTTTCCCTTCTTTGTAGTAGGAATACAAAACTGCATTTTTATTCAAGTGGTCTAACTCTGTGCAATAATCGGCAAAAAGTAGTTGAGCTTCCTTAATTACCAAACTTGCTACATGAATATTCCCTCTGTTAGACAGCAGGTAATCTACCATATCTTTTTTAGATTGGATATGAAGGAACTCTTCTGGGTATTTATTAAACAGTTCCCAAGCAGTTTCAAACCTGATATTCCCCAGCCCAATATCTTGCTTGGCAACATTCAAATACCTGCTACTAATTTCTGAATTCAATGACTGGTTCAATAGACTTTCCGAGCAAATGAATTTGAAGAAAATATCTTGCAGAAAATCGGTGGCTTTGTTTATATAAATACGCCTATTTATTTCAGACCCAATAGATGCCGCCAAGACCTCTTTGGGAATATCATATTTCGCTGCATATTTAGAGATGACAGATTCATTTTCCTGCAAAATGGAAAGTGCCTTTTCAGAAATTGGGCGAACCTTAAAATAATCCGTAACTCCATTTCTAATTGGAGATGAAATGAGAAATCCAGTTAGAGAAGAAAATAGGAATAAGTATTTTACAGTTTTCTTCATTGGAATTAACTCAATATACCTTTTCGCTTTTACACCCAAATCGTCAGCTTAAAGAAACTAAAACGCCTTCAAATCGGGCGCATCTCATTTTGTCGCAATAAATTAAAATGCACTTTTTATGAATGCTAGATTTCTAATAAACCCAACGTCTGGGGTCCGACCCTCGGCAGGGTTTGCTGGGATCGGACAGCCGATGCTGTCGCCATCGACACCTCTGCCAGCGTATGCTTTTTTAGTGTGCGACATTTTGAGATGCGCCCTTCAAATTTCAAATCCAACAGACTAATTTTTAATTATTTTGATAGTATGAGGGTAATTATTGATTTCGAAATTGAAAAAATAGAGTCCTTTAGTAAAAGAACCCAATTCCTTTACTGTGAGACTGCTGTTATTGATTTTCGCATTACGAATATCGACTAATTTCCCATCGTGCGAGTAGATTCTTAGAGTTGTATTTTGATTGGAAACATTGTTTAATTGAACGTTCAATTGATTGGTAAAAGGAATAGGATAAGCATTGGTAATTAAACTTTTTTGAGTAGTGGCAAGTGACAAAGGAACTTCAATCACAACCTCATCTGCGCTCTCGCCATAAACTCTGATATAATCTATTTCCATGGCGCTACTTGTAAAAGAAGAGGAAATTTTGGGCTGAATAGCGATGTTTAAAAGGAAGTATTGCTCTGCTACAAAAGGCCAAGTGCTGGCATTCTTTACCGATGGATTGTAAGTAAAGTGAACCATACCATCGACACTAAAAACCAATTTTTCTGGTGTCCATTCTAAGGTGTAAACATGGAAAGCAGTAGATACTGTGTTGATGGTTTGAGCACCTTTATTGAACGTATTTCCGAAGCTCGAAGGCGTATGGGTGGCACTTGTTACGTAATTCTGATTATCGCCCCAATGCTCCATAATATCAATTTCGCCACAGGCAGGCCAAGGAGTGGTGTCAAATCCTTCATTATCCCAATAAGCTCCATCTTCGTTAATATTTTTACCTAAAGTCCAAATAGCTGGCCAAGTGCCCACTCCAGTTGGTAATTTTGCCCGAATTTCTACCTTTCCGTAAGTGAAAGCATATTTAGAATTTAGCCTTGCAGAAGTATATTGTTTGGTAAAACCTTGGTCGGTAAAAGTTTCTTTTTTGGCAGTAATTTTTAAGATACCATTTTCAACAACCGAATTTTCTGTTCTATTGGTATAATGCTGTACTTCTCCATTGTACCAACTTCCACCTTGTGGCAATTGTGTTTGATGAAACCATTTGTCGGAGTTAATCGCTCCATCTACATCAAACTCATCTGACCATACTAAACTATCATAAACAGGAGTGTCTGGGTTATCAGGCTCGTCAGGGTCAGTAGCAATAGTTCCATCATAACTGAAATCATCTAAATATGCCAATACTTTGTCGTTATTATTCTCTCCATTAAGTTGAAGAACTATTCTGTTAAAATCTATTCTTTGCGTTGGAGGAGGGGAGTTCCCATCTAGGTTTACATAGTTGTCAGTTCCAAAATCAAATGTAATTGTTTGCCATTGGTTCAAAGTTAAAGTCTTGACGATTTCACTTTGGGTAGTCCAAGGCTGTCCTAATTTCCCGTCTTGGAGTTTTAAAGAAACCTGGTTGGATTGATTGCCCGATAGTCCACTTGAAGGCAAATAGATTTTTAAAGTAAATGTACGATTTGTACTTAAATCAAAATCAGCAGGCACACCAAATCTGATATTGGCATACTGCCCTCCAGTATCATGATATTGCAACACTTTGCTAGATGTATTAATTCCTTGTTTGAAAGGATTGCTCAAGTCTGTATTCATTCCGCAATTGTCTCCAAACCAAGAAGTGATAGTGCCATTTCCTTCAAAATCATCTTCCACAGTAGATTGAGCACTCACAAAGGAGATTGAGCAAGTGAATAATACTGTTATTAGTAATGCGTGTTTCATTTGTTAATTAGGATTTTGTTGGAGTGAGTTACTTCTGGTTTATGAACTTAGTATAATGCTAGACATTTTAGTTTTTGGGTTCAAGCGGGGCTTCCCATTAAATCGTACCCGTCAGAACCTTAGTTCTGACAGTTCTCTGTGGGAGTTGCCTTCAACTTCTCAAATCCGATGCGACTCGTAGCGGGTGCTATCGGCTCCGAGGAAAATGAAAAATGTCTAGCATTATATAAACTTAGTTACTGCGCTTAGTGTTTGATTTCAGGGTCGAGCCATCTGTTTTCTTCAAATACTTTTTGTTTTATAGCTATCTCAATAGTTGTCCAATTTAGTAATCAACAAATAGAACTTTCGGAAAGTTTCCGAAAAAAAGAGAGTAATATCTCTAATTGCTGTTACTTTTGAGTCTACTTTACTTAAAATAAGAATGGGCAATAAAATGTTAGATTATGTGGTAATTGGAGCTGCGCAAGCAGGATTGGCGATGGCTTATCATTTGAAAAAAATGAACAAAAAACTTCTCGTGGTCGATGGGGAAAGCGAAATTGGTGCTTCATGGCTGAACCGATGGGATTCGTTAAAGCTATTCACTCCAACCGAATTCAATCATTTGCCAGGCTTAAAATTCAATGCGCTCAAAGGGCATTATCCAACTAAATTTGAAGTTGCCGACTATTTTAAGTTATATATAAATAAATTTGAGATTCCTCTGCAACTCAACACATTAATTACCTCTGTGCGCAAAACAGAAAAAGGGTTTCATATTACGCATAAGAACGGGGAAATTGAGGCAGAAAATGTAATCATTGCCACAGGCCCATTCCACACTCCTTACACGCCTCCTTGCCACACCAAGCTGTCGGAAAACATACTCCAAATGCACAGCAACTACTACAAAGGCACACAGCAGTTGCAAGAAGGCGATGCTTTGGTAGTTGGCGGAGGAGACTCTGGTTACCAAATTCTCAATGAGATTTCTAAAGACAAAACCAGAACCGTTTATTTCTCTGGCGATACGAAAGTAAAATCAATTCCCCAGCATTTTTTGGGCAAAACAATCTGGTGGTGGTTTACATTGATTGGCTTTTTGAGCTACAGCAAATATAGTTGGATTGGAAAAAAATTAAACTCCTCTACGCAGCCAGTCATAGGAACCGATGTGAAGGAAATTCTTTCTAGGAATAATGTAATTGCTAGTGGGAGAACAAAAGACGCCTTAAATGACCAAGTGATTTTTGAGTCCAAAAAAATTTCTACGATTAAAAATATTGTTTGGGCAACAGGCTACCGTCCAAATTTTAAATGGATAGAAGGCTTGGAGCTAGATGCCGATAGCTATCCGAAAAACTACAGAGGAGTGAGCAACATCACAGGCCTGTATTTTATTGGCTTGCCCTGGATGTACACCCGTGGCTCGGCAACACTAGGTGGAGTGTCAAAAGATGCAAGTTATTTAGCTGAGATAATAAGTACATTATGACAATTCTGTCACGATCACCCTTGTATTTAGCCAACTCCAACAAACACACCGTTTTCAATAGTAACCACATGGATTTGATTTGCAATTCGGAGGTTTATGGGAAATTGGGGCGCATCTCATTTTGTCGTAATAAATTAAAATGCACTTTTTAAATGAAATAATGGAGCATTATGAATGCCAGATTTCTAATAAACCCAACGTCTGGCAGGGTTTTCAACCTCTGCCAGCGTATGTTTTTTTTTAGTG
>JBLIFI010000263.1:0-6944 GCA_047633715.1 Flammeovirgaceae bacterium | reverse complement strand
AAATAATAAAACCCTCCGAGGAGGGAGTTTTGCTTAGCAAATTTAACAGAAATAGTGGATTGGGGAAATAAGATGATGTGGGAATTTGTTAATGTGGGGATTTGATGGATTTTGTAAATGAAGTTAAAACAAAAAACGACTTGTAGGTAGCCCCATCAGAGAGTCGATGTACGGTTAGTTTAAGTAAATAGAATCCATGAATCTATTGAAAATATTTCTTTGCAATTTTGTGCAAAATTTAAGGGCGCATCTCAAAATGTCGCAGTAAATTAAAACCTACTCTTCAAATGAAATAATTGAAATTATGAATAAACGTCTGGCAGGGTCTGCGACCTCTGCCAGCGTATGCTTTTTTAGTGTGCGACAAAATGAGATGCGCCCAAATTTAATCATATGCTAATATCTATTCCGATTTTATTATGAAACTCAATAAGTGCTCTCTAGTAACTTTATTCTTCTCATCAATCATGTTTTTTGCCTGTGAGGATAAGAACCCTGACTATGCTAATGAGGTAACTGATGTTTATAAAATACGAGGAAGCAACTTCCCTGGCGTATTAGTCGAAAGAACGGGAACTAATGAAATAAGAATTTCTGACTCAACTTTCTCCGTATTTCAAGGATATTTAAACGTACAGATAACCTCCGAGACAGTTACAGAAATAGACAAAATGAATCGAGCGTATTATACTACTTCTGATAGCAATATTAATTTTTTAGTGGGAGAAGTCATTTTTATGAATGACACAAGTAATGCCGTACTTGAAATGAAAGAGTTTTCTTTCTCAGGACTTCGAAAATAAAAATTGTATGCTGAAAGCTTCTTAGAATTACTTTACAATAGCTTACATACAATACAAAAAGATATCTCTCATCGAAATTCTCAAATCAATTTGGCAAAAAACTGCTGAACCTCATTTCCAAACGCCACAAATTGTAGATTCCATATTCTCCAAACTGGTGGAAATTCATACGGAGAAGCATCGGAAATATCATAATATAACGCATTTGCAAGATTTGTTTGGGAGGCGTCTTTTGGATAAAATGTTTGGCTCTATCGTGAATTTGGTTAAAAGGTATAACAAAACTAAGATTTGAAGAAATTGCTTGTTTTTCGAGTTTGTTAAAACTCGAAAAACAAGCAATAAAACTGGTTCAAGCGGGGCTTCCCAAGCGTCCACACTTGAACCTAATAACTTAAACTTCAAAATCATGAATTGCACTCAATACCCAAATTCACGATAGAACCAAATGGATTAAGGGAATTGGTAGTGCTATTTTAGTGTTGATGGATTTTTAATCTGTTTGTATCAAATGTCTGACATCTTCAAAATACTGCTTAATCAGAAAAATAATAGAACAGAGTATCATCTTCTAGTTGAACTTTAGATATCAGACATTTCATCAACACCACCAGTAGCACTACTAGGAAGTTTTCTATTCTAAGGAAAGTATTAAATAACAGTTATATCAACTCCAATAATTTTTTCTTCTTATCCTGAAATTCATCTTCTGTCAAAATTCCGCTGTCTCTCAAATCACTTAATTTTTCAATTTTAGAGAAAATGTCATTCAGAGTTTCTTGCTCTTTTTTTACCTCTTTTTTAGGTTCTTTTTTCGCTTTTTCGGCATATTTTTTCCCCTTCTCAAATTCCTCTTTATACATGTTTTTTGCCCAATCAAAGTCGAAATTTGAAAGGATTCCACCTTGTTTCAAATGTTTGACAAACACTTGACCAATGGCATAAGTAGAAGCTCCAGACAACGCAACCATGGAAGCTCCACCCAATAAAGTTCCGATCCCTGGGATTGTTTTAATTAGACTCGCTCCAATTTTTGCCAATGTACCACCTGCCAAAGCAGATATGAGGTTTTTGCTCACGCTATCAGAAAACTCCACATCATAAATGTAGGAAAGCTCTCTAATCAAGTCCAATTGAATAGCAGAAACCGCTGCCACATCCAAAAAAGGAATTGGAATTGCACCTGCACCCATCGAAACCAATACGTGTGTGTTTATTACTTTGTCGGCTTTTTCTTCTAAATAACCCATAATTTTAAATTTTAATTTGGTGGGAAGAAATTGGAACTCTTGTTCTCACAAAAACAAGCATAGAAACCCAACTCTCCAAAATTAATTTGACACAATAAGCTATATCAAATACTTGCGCTATCGTTTCAAACAAGTCAGAATTTCCGAACATTATGGCAAAGTGGCAACATTTCTAGTGAATAATTACACATTTTTGACAAAATAAGTGAACTAATTTATTATCAGAATGGCATTTGAGCCGTTTAAACTGTCTATAAGAATAGAAACAAGTTCCTTACCCTAAACTAGAATGGACTTGGCAAAAGAATATAAATAGATGAAAATAAAATTACTGTTGATTTTGTGCGGATTAACTCTTTTAGGCTGTGCAAGTGATGATGATGCTTTTCTAGATTTTTCACAAATTTCCGTGGTTATTCAAGAAGGAAACTACCTAAAAAGAAATGCTGATGAAAAAATAAGCCTTAACGTAAGCCTTTCTTCACCAGAAGTTCTCACTTCATTAGAGATATTTGTAAATGGGCAATCCATGCAAACTATTCTTATTGAAGCCGTGAAAAACAGAACGCTCACTTTGGATTTTGAAACCTATAAATCTGAGGCGGGAGACTCCAAGTTCATTTCCTTTTTGGCAACCGATGAGGCGGGTGGATTTGGAAATGCGGAGGTGGAAATTGAAGTGTTGGCAACTTCACTTGGCTTTGTACAAGACTTCATCACATTGCAACATTATCATGCTGACACCACGCAGTTTGCCTTCGACTTGGCAAATAATGGGCAAACTACTGATTCCACAAAAGCAGATATTTGGATAAATTCTAGTTTCGGAGCTTGGAATACGGGAATCAAATCATTCACTTCTACCCAGTTTGTGAAGGTGGAAAATCCAACCGAAATTAATTTCAATGCTATTTCCGAAGAAGCAATCTCGTTGATTTACGAAACAGGTAATCCATCAGATTATTTGGTTGGATTGAGTGAATCTGATATTTTAATAGCGAAACTCCGCAATACGAACTCCTATTCAATCATAGAAATCAAACAGATTTCTGCTTTGCTTGGAGACAACTCCGAGACAATTGTGCTGAAATACAGGAAAGCAACTGAGAATTCAGGGCAATAGAATAGGAAATAATTCATTTTAAAAATCCACCAAGAACAATAGTTTTCGGTGGATTTTTGTTTTTAGATTTAGATACGCTTCATTTCACTAATTGCCCAAAGAATCTTAGATTTGCTCGGCTCGCCAACTATGCTCTTTTGTGTGGTTGAAGTGAGTGAAATCCAGCAAAAAAACAGAAATATGAATTTGAAATTGCGTAATCCGCTTGCCTTCTTCGATTTGGAAACTACGGGAATCAACACCGTAACTGATAGAATCGTGGAGATTTCCATTGTGAAAGTAATGCCAAGTGGCGAGAAGATAATTAAAACAAGAAAGGTAAATCCAACTATTCCCATTCCTGCTGAAACCACCAAAATTCATGGCATTTCCGATGAAGACGTGAAAGATGAACCCACTTTTAAGGATTTGGCAAAGGAAATTGAAGATTTTCTGAAAGGCGCAGATTTGGCAGGTTACAATATTCTCCGTTTCGATGTTCCCGTTTTGGTAGAGGAATTCTTGCGAGTGGGAATCAATTTCGATATCAGCAACAGAAAACTCATTGATGCGCAACGACTTTTCTATCTGATGGAACCAAGAACATTGACTGCCGCAGTCAAATTCTATTGCGGAAAAGAAATGATAAATGCGCACTCCGCAGAAGCAGATACTTTGGCAACTTTCGATGTATTGGATGCTCAGGTTGCCAGATACGAAGGGGTGGAAATCAAAGACAGAGATGGTAAAATAATTACTCCAATCGTCAATGATATGGATGTTTTGCACAAATTGACTACCTCTAATATGGTAGATTTAGCTGGCAGAATGGTTTATAACTCAGAAGGAATTGCCTGTTTCAACTTCGGAAAGCATAAAAACAAACCAGTTTTAGAAGTCTTGGCAAAAGAACCCAATTATTATAGTTGGATTCAACGAAGCGATTTCGCATTGAACACGAAGCAGAAATTGACCGAGATTAAATTGAGCGAGTTTAATAAAAAATAAGACACTAGATTTTAGATAAAGGATTTTAGAAGTAACAAAAACTCTTCTGTCTAATATCTAACATCTCTAATCTATTACCTATGAAAATAAGAGTAGGACAAGGCTATGATGTTCATCAATTGGCAGAAGGCGAAGAGTTTTGGTTGGGCGGACTAAAAGTGGAACACACGCATGGCGCAGTTGGGCATTCCGATGCCGATGTGCTGATTCATGTGATTTGTGATGCACTTTTGGGCGCAGCCAATCTTCGAGATATTGGTTTTCATTTCTCTGACCAAGACCCAAAATTTAAGGGAATTGATAGCAAAATATTGTTGAAGGAAGTAATTGAAATCATTGCCAAAAAAGGATATAAAGTCAGTAATATTGATGCAACCGTTTGCCTTCAAAAACCCAAAATTTTGCCCTATATTCCCGAAATGAAAAAATGCTTGGCAACCGTAATGGGAATTGATGAAGATGACGTTTCCGTAAAAGCTACCACAACCGAGAAACTAGGTTTTGTAGGCAGAGAAGAAGGCGTTTCGGCTCATGCAGTAGTTTTAATTAGTAGTGAGTAGTGAGTATCAGGTAGTGAGAAAAAAAGTATTTAAAATAACTAAACCTCGAATACTGGTGCAAGCGTCCACGCTTGCACCTTTGCAATAATCAGCACTAAAATTGTTGAATATTGCTGATTTGGCAAATAACAAAACTTAAATCAACATAAAATGAGAAAGAAAATTGTAGCAGGAAATTGGAAAATGAATCTCGACAAAGCAGAAGCAGAAAGCTTAGTTGATGGTGTAGTGAAATTATCAAAAGACCTTCCTGAAGGTGTGGAGTTGGTTTTCTGTCCATCATTCGTGCATATTCCGATGGTGAAAGAAAAAATTAGCGGAATCAAAAACTTGGCTTTAGCCTCTCAAAATTGCAGTAAAGAAGTGAAAGGCGCATTTACAGGCGAAATTTCCGCTTCTATGCTCAAATCTTACGGAGTGGATTATGCGGTTCTAGGACATTCTGAAAGAAGAGAGTACTTCAAGGAAACTCACGAAGAATTAGCTCAGAAAGTAGATTTAGCTTTGGCAAACGACTTGAAAGTAATTTTCTGCTGTGGCGAGGTGTTGGAACAAAGAGAATCGAACCAACAAGAAATTGTTGTTTTAGAGCAATTGGAAGAAAGCCTTTTCCACCTTTCAGCAGCCCAATTTGCCAATGTGGTAATTGCCTACGAACCAGTTTGGGCAATTGGAACTGGAAAAACGGCTTCTAGCGAGCAAGCACAGGAAATCCACGCATTCATTCGTCAAACTCTTGCCGATAAATATGGCGATGAAGTAGCCCAAAACACCACTATTCAATACGGTGGAAGCTGTAAACCTTCCAATGCAAAAGAGCTTTTCGCCAATGAAGATGTTGATGGTGGATTGATTGGAGGAGCTTCGTTGAAAGCCGAGGATTTTGTGGCGATTGGGAAATCGTATTAGGAAAAATAGTAAAGAAGTAAGTTGGTAAAATAGCAAAGTGAGGATTGTTGTTTTACCAATTTACTGATTCCGTACCTCGTCTCTCTGAAGCGAGTTTTTTTATACCTGTTTTTCTACAAACCCCTAGCTTCATTCACAAGAATCAGAATTAGTCAATTCAAATTTAGGACTCTCTTCTTCGCAATAAAACTCTCCAAAGAAACCACGAGAAACCTGCAAGGCAATAAATGAGTTTGCTTCGATTAGTTTCGCATCTTTTGTTCTCATGGAAATATCGAACAATCCGCCATTGCAGTTATTGACTTCCAAGTTGACCCATTGATTCTCTGTTCCGAATTCTGTTTTATTTGATACTTGGAAACTGAGACTTTCTTGAGTGGAATTAGTGAAAAGTAGAAACCCTTTTGTAATTCCTCCAACAGAAACAAATGAGAATATTGCCATTAAGACAAAGCTCGTAAAGAGCCTTACTACATTGCCTATTATTTTAAATATACTTTTTATGGTGCGAGGTTTTTGTCGATTCTTTATCCCATTAAAGTAAAAAAGCAGAGTAATCAAGATTAGAAGTACTTGAAGACTCCAGTAGAAAGAATTGGTTTTCACAAGTTGGAGTTCACTATAAATGGATTCTAGAATCATCCCACCAAGAAGAAACACTAAAAACAAGACGAATGATAATGATTTTGACATTGTATTTTGCTCAAAGCTGAATAATGATTTACTGTTCCTCAAATCCTCATTTCCAAACCTTCTTCTTTCAAATAGTTTTTCAGCTCGCCAATTCCAATTTCCTTGAAGTGGAAAATGCTGGCAGCCAAAGCGGCATCTGCTTTTCCATTCTTGAAAACATCGGTAAAATGCTCCATACTTCCCGCTCCACCAGAAGCAATAATGGGAATGGAGAGCAAATCTGACATTTTGCGAAGAGCTTCCACGGCAAAACCTGCTTTTGTTCCATCGCTGTTCATGGAAGTAAATAGGATTTCCCCTGCTCCTCTTTCCTCAGCTTCTTTTGCCCAAGCAAATAGTTCTTTTCCAGTCGGGATTTTTCCGCCAGAAACGAATACTTCCCACTCGCCATTTACTTGCTTGCCATCAATAGCAACCACCACAAATTGGCTTCCGAAAGCTTCTGCCATTTGATTGATAAGTTCAGGGTTACGAACTGCCGAGGAATTGATAGAAACCTTATCTGCGCCAGCTTCTAATAACTTTTCTGCATCTTCCACAGAATTAATTCCTCCGCCAACCGTGAAGGGAATATTCAAATGTTGGGCAATTTCCCGAACCAACTCGGCAAAGGTTTTGC
>JBLIFI010000262.1:0-6969 GCA_047633715.1 Flammeovirgaceae bacterium | reverse complement strand
CAACCTTTGGTAAGCGCAATTGCTTTCGATGCTACGCTGCAAGGCGGGGTTTTCAACAAAAACAGTCCTTATACAATCGGCTCCAAAAATATAGAGCGATTTACTTCGCAACTCAATTACGGATTGGTTTTGAAAACTAGAAAGCTGTATTTTGAGTATTCAAGAAGTGCAATCAGCAGAGAATTTGAATCGAGAAGTTCGGCAAAATGGGGTGGGCTTAGATTTGGGTTTGTAATTTGAGGCACTATTCAATTGGGTAATTGAAACAGGTAAATAGCGCAAGCGTCAGCTTATGCCGAATATCCATAAAGTAAAATTATCATTTTCATACTTCCTTCAATTGAAGGCGCATATCTCATTTTGTCATATACAGAAAAAGTAATTTCAGATGCGTTTATATAAGTCGCCCAAATAGTTCGAGCATCCGCTCGGACTTGCCATTCGAGGAAGCGTTCGCTTCAGTAATTGTTAGGTATATTGGACAGATAAAGCTATTTTTAATTTAATGCGACATTTTGAGATGCGCCCAATTGAAGGAACTACTCGGTAAACTTCACAATTTTCTCATACAGCAAATTCTTGTCGAATGGCTTAGGAATATAATCGTCCATTCCTGCATCTAAGCATTTTTCTGCTTCTCCCTTTAGTGCAGAAGCTGTCATGGCAACAATAGGAATATCTTTTTTAGGAGAATCCAACTCGCTTCTTATTTTCCTGGTAGTTTCATAGCCGTCTAATTCGGGCATATGAACATCCATTAAAATGAGGGAATAGTTTTTAGCTTTCAACATATCGAAAGCGATTTGCCCATTTTCGGCAATCTCCACATTGTAATTCCACTTACCCAAAAGCGTTTCTACCAATAGCTGATTTACATCATTATCTTCTGCCAACAGAATATTACGTCTTTTCCCATCCCTTTTGGCTGGCTTGGTAAGCTGAGAATTAGTTTCGGAGGAAATTTGCTGTTTTTCATGTTTTTTAAACCAAATTTCAAAGGAGAATGTACTTCCAATTCCCGGTATACTTTCCAGAAACACATTTCCTCCTTGCATTTCTACCAACTTTTTGGAGATTGATAAACCTAAACCTGTTCCGCCAAACTTGCGGGTCGTGGAACTTGTTGCCTGTGTAAATTCCTTGAAAATATCATCGAATTTACTTCTGGAAATACCAATTCCTGTGTCTTCTACCCAAAAACGAAGCTTAATTCTTTTTGAATCTTCCTCCAATAATTTGCCACCAATTACAATTTTCCCAACCTGCGTAAACTTAATTGCATTACTTGTGAAATTATTGAGAATCTGATTGAAGCGAACCCCATCTCCAATGAAGTATTTAGGAATACTATCATCAATTTCCGTTCGGATTTCAATATATTTCCCTTCTTTGGCTCTCATTTCCAAATTGGCAGCAATTGTGTCAATCTGCTGGCTGATATCAATCACACCTTCTTCCAATTCTAATTTCCCTGCTTCAATTTTACTGAAATCGAGAATATCGTCAATAATAACTCTTAAATTTTGTGAGTTGGAAAGAATGACATTCAGCCACCTACGTTGCTCTTTGTCTAAATCTGAGTCTAACAGCAAATCCGCCATTCCCATCATCCCATTCATTGGCGTTCGGATTTCATGGCTCATATTTGCCAAAAACTGTTCCTTTGCCTTAGAAGATGACTCCGCTTGTTCTTTAGCATGAACCAAGGCTTCATTTTGCTGTTCAATTTGCGCCAACATATCGTTGAAGCCATTTGCCAATGTGCCTATTTCATCAGTTCTTGCCACGCCATCTACCCGAATAGAATAATCCTTTTTATTGGAAACCAAGCGAGTGGTTTTTGCCAAATCCAAAATGGGTTTTGAAATCAGTTTTTGCAGACCAAGAGAGATGAGATACGCAACGAATAGAGAAAAAAGCACAATCCCTAAAATAACCCAAGAGAATCTAACATATCTTTTGTAGAAAGCGTCTAAATTGGTTTTGAGATAAACCGTAGCCACCTTTTCATTCTCTTGGAAAATAGGAACATAAACCTCCAAATTGTTTTCACTTATCTCGAAAATCCGTTTGGATTCCATGTATTCTGGAGCATAGGAACTCTTTAACATGGCAGGTCTTCGAGAAATAATTTGGAAAATATAATCCAAATTGTTCCTCATAGAGTCTGACACTAAACTTTGATCATAATCCACAAAAACTTTATCATTTCTGTCGAAAAATGCGCCATATTCCACCTGTTTTTCAGTAATAAGAACTCTGTATAAATCTGTTTTAGTAGGGGCTTTCAAATTAAGCCCAACTGAAACTACGCTATTATTACCAATTACTTTGGCAATTTGCTCGGCATCTTCTAGTGTTTTTTCCTTGAAATTATAGAAATCAAAAACTAAGAAAATAGCCAATGAAGAAATCACCGCAATTGTACTTACAAAAACGGTGATGTAAATAATTTTTTGCTTGATGGAAGCGTTTCTTATGTTTTGCTTTATTGGCATCTATCTTGGTCGGTGGTGATTAGTTTTTCTGCCATTCCCAGCAGTCGAGTGTCGGGAACAGGCCCATAATTACTCATTTCATTCCAATTGAGACTAAAATAGTAATTTCCGTTTCCATTTAGCTTAACCATTCCACCTTTTTCGCAGAAACCTTCAATATTATCTCCAATTGTCAATACAGAAGCTCGTTTAAAATCTTTGATGTACTCTAAAATCCTGCACACATTATTTCTTTCAGAACGGCTCACAAACACTACATGAGCACCTTTTAATTCCTTCAATTCAGAAGTCCTTCTTATTTCCACATACCTCCCTTTTATGGTTCTTCCTCTGCAAAGGTTGTCAATCACACTGCCAAAAGGATCGGAACCATAAATCACTAGAATAATCTTGTTTGATCGCCTATCAAAAGCATCATCACTCCAAGTTACATATCTCATAAAGGTGTGTACCGTGGCGGCTTTTATTTCATAATCGCCATACTGAGCTTGTACTTTTGTGGAAAAAAATCCGACAAAAAACAAAATCAAATAAGGTAACTTATATATGTATTTCGTGTAAAAATTCAATTTTCAGTTATAGTTAGTTCGTTGAGTAAATTGCTAAAGTCAAGTGTCAGTTTTTCTCTATGTAAATCTTGAGAGAAATACCTTCTTCCATTTCCGAATTTGAGTTTGATTTCTGATTGATTTGGCTGGATATCACTCGATTCTTGCCAGTCATGTATCCATAAATATTATCTGCTCTTTCGTTGTTAATAGCGGAGCTGATTTCAGTATAGATAATTTCCATTTTCAAGTCTTTGTCTTTTGTGAGCAATTGTGCCAATTGGTTAAAATCGCCCTCCAAGTTGGCAGGAATTGTTACAGAGCCTTTTGTGTAGGGAATTGTATAATTGCCAACAATCTGTTGGTTTCCAATTATTCTTCCAAACAGCCGAATGTTACTTATTACAATTGGCTTACCCAAATCTCTCAAACTCGCAAAATCGCCCCTTTCAAAAATATCTGCCATTCTGTCAATCAAAGGAGTATAATAAGGGTCTTTTGCCGATTTAGGGTCAAGTAAATCTGAATCTAATTCATCTAGGGACGCAAATCGTTCTCTTTCTTGGGCATCAACAGCACGTTCCATAAAAAGAAGGAGGGCATCATACTTCAAGTCTCTGCTTCCTCTCGAGTCATCTATAGAAGTCATATAAGAGGTATCGGATGTCATGAGTGCTTGCTCGCCTACTTTATCGCCAAAAAGGCTTACCGACTCTATCTCAATTTCCTTATTTAAGTTATAAGTATAAGTATCTTCGGGAATAGAGATTTCCATCTCGTAGTTGTAACCTCCATTTGCCTCAATTACTATATTGTACACTTTTCTTGGAGCAAGAATCACGAAGTAATCTCCTGATTCCAAAGTTGGGTTATATACATGGCTAACTGGGTTTCCCGTAGCTTTTTCTGTAACTCTCAACTTGACGAAAACTTGTTCACCATTTCTCCTCACAATTATTCTTCCTTTCAGCATAGAAAGTGGGTTGATTCTATCAGGCTTGAAAACTGTGATGATGTCTAAGTTTCCCACAGAAGCATTTTTGACTCGGTTGGAGGAAAGGAATGAGTGCTTTTTATTGGTTTGCTGCACAAAAAACAAATCGTCTGCCGTGCTGTTCACAGGATAGCCCAAGTTTTCGGGCTTTCCCCAAGTGTATTCCTCCGTAATGTTTGTGCGGAACACATCAAATCCGCCCATTGAATTATGCCCATCTGAACTGAAATAGAAAGAGCTTTCGTCTGGATACATAAAAGGCGTTACCTCATCGTATCTGGTATTGATAGTATTTCCCAGGTTTTCGGGTTTTTTCCAGCTTTTCCCATTTTCAGACTCCCTGGAAACGAATAAGTCAAACCCTCCCATTCCTCCCTCTCGGTTGCTGGAAAAATAAATAGCTTTCCCATTTTCGGTAAAACAAGCCCCTTTAATTTCCTGATATTTTGCGTTTATACTTCTGTCAAGCTTTTTCAGATTTACCCAACGAGAACCTTTATATTCAGAAATATACAAGTCACCTTTTCCCTCATTATCCCGAATAAAAAGCAACATTTCTGAGCCTCCTTTTCTCAAAGAGAGTGGAATTACTTTTTTATCTTTCAGCCCTTGTGGCAGTGGCGTGTCCCAATGAATCCCACGAGGGTAAGAGACAAAAACATCTTCTGGAAAGAGTTCCCACTTTTTGGGGTAGAATATTTTGTATTCGGGAAAAACCAAATCCACACTTTCAGTAGGCCGGTTGGAGCCAATGAACAAAGCACCTCCATTCGGGCGAATTAGTGGCGCATAATCATTGTAAGAGCTATTGAGTGGTGGCTTGGCAATACTGACTTCCAGGTCTTTCACTGGCATATTTGTGATTTTCCTGCCATTTCGACACATCTGAATCAGCCTATCGGTATCCAAAAATATAAGATTCTGGTTCTCCTTATCTGTTTTATACTTATTGAAAAAGTCAATTGCTTTGTCGAAAGAATAATTCAGATGATGAAGCCTTCCTAGGTAATAATAAACTTCGGGCGGAACCGTTTCGTCTCGGTGTTTTAGTGCTGTTTCGAGATATTCTATTGCGGTGCTTTTTTCGAGAGAGTGATAATAGCAAAGTCCGATTCTGTATTTCAAATACGGCAAACCCATTGATTGGCTCTCCATATCCAAATAAATATCAAGCGCAGATTTATAGTTTTTCTCGTTATAGAGGTTTTCTGCCAAAATCATCTGGGAATCTCTATCAAAGCCCTGACCCAAGCAGAAACAAGATAGAAGCCCTAAATAAAGTGTAAGTATGAATTTTGGAAAAATCATTCAAATAGTAAAGTTAGTTAGTGTTAGTTTTAGAAGTTTAACAAAAAAATATCGAAATCTTTACAATCGCACTCAAAAAATGCTGAAATCATTTTTACGATTCAAATAGAATGGAAATAGTCTATTTTTATTTCAAATAAACCAAAACCCAGACTGGAAGCCTCTAATTACCCCACAATAAAAGGCTTAAACATCTGATGATATTTAAGCCTTGAAAAAAGGTATCTTTTTATTTATAAGAACCTTCTGAAGATAGTGTTACAATAAAAGCATCTATCCCATTTAAAGGGTTACTATCAGTAGTTCCAACAGAAAGAAGCCCACCATCTTTAGTTGTAATCAAATCAAAACACTTCTGGTTGCCTGTACCACCTAAAGAGCGTTCCCAAACTTTGTCTCCATTTGCTTTCAACTTTATAATAAACATATTGTGTCCTTCTTTACTGATGTTCACAAAGTCCTCATCTGGCTCATAAACCTCTGTGTAACCTCCTAAAACAAAACTCCCATCTGACATTTCTACAATTCCAAAAGCCTCATCAGTACTTAATCCGCCAAAGTTTTTAGCCCATTGTTGTGTTCCTTTACTGTCAATTTTCACTACCCAGGCATCTAAACTACCTTCTGCAAAAGAGTAGGAATAGCCACTAAAAAGATAGCCTCCGTCAGAAGTATTTATGATTCTATTGCTCATTTCATTGTTTTTACCTCCGTAAGCAAAATCCCACATTTTAGCTCCTTCGTTGTCTATATGAAGCACCCAAATATCCCATTTCCCTTCTCCATAAGACTCTGTATTTCCAGTAATTGTGAATCCGTCAGAAGTAGCAACGATACATGTTCCTTGTTCATTTCCATCTCCACCATAATATTTTTCCCATACCATTTCGCCTTCAGAATCAATTTTCACAGCCATCACACTACTGGTTGCATCTTCAATTGTAGTAATTCTTGTCCCTACCATTACAAAGCCTCCATCAGAAGTTTCCACTACAGATTCTGCTTCATCAATTGTTTCTTCAGACTCAATCACTACATTCCAGATTTCGTCTCCGTTGGGTTTGATTTTCACCGCCCACATATCGTTCATGTCTGGGGCGTAATTATATGAATCAGAATGCCCAACTATTAAATAGTTGCCATCGCTGGTTTCTATCACATCAGAAATCTCTTCAGTCTGATCATCTCCATAGGTTTTTTGCCAAATCTCTTGCCCATCTGAACCGAGTTTCACCAGTAAACCATCGGAGCTACTTCCAAAAGAAGAACTTCTGCCTGCCACCAAAAAACTACCATCTTTCAATAAGACAGCACTAGAAGCTGCATCATAACTTCTTCCACCAATTACTTTTTCAAACTTAGCTTTTATGGATTTCAATACTTTTTTGCCATTACCGTAAGTAACGGAGCTGATTAACATTAAAGCAAGTATGAAATAAATTTTATTATTATAAGGCTTGTTCATATTTCAGGTTTGGTTTCGTTCAGGCTACTGAGCGACATGGAAAAAATTATAGGTACTTTAATTAAAATCTTGATTACTTTTATTTCAACGAGAGAAACACAGGTTGTACTTGTTTTGAGCTACAAAAATCTCGTTTTTTCGACAAAAAAAAGGGTT
>JBLIFI010000261.1:0-6974 GCA_047633715.1 Flammeovirgaceae bacterium | reverse complement strand
TTTTTTCAAGAAAATCCTTTCGCAATCTAACCATATTCATCATCCGCATTATGCTGGGCATCAGGTTGTTCCATCAATTCCGATAGCAGTTTTATCGGAAACCTTATCGGCTTTTTTGAACAATGGAATGGCGGTTTACGAAATGGGACCAGCAAGTACAGCCATTGAGCGAATTGTCTGCAATTGGATTGCCAAAAAATTCGGAATGGATGAGAAGGCAAGTGGATTATTGGTTTCGGGTGGTTCGTTGGGGAATTTGACCGCTTTGCTTTGCGCTCGGCAAGCAAAGGTGCAGAACGCATGGCAAGGAGGTTTGAAAAAAGTGCCTCAATTGGCAATCATGGTTTCCGAAGAAGCGCATTATTGCGTAGCTCGGTCGGCAAAAATCATGGGTTTAGGAGAAGATGGCGTAATTCTCGTTCCTGCCAACTCCAATAGGCAAATGAATATGAATGCTTTGGAAAGGAAATACGAGGAAGCAATCTCCGCAGGAAAACAGGTTTTTGCCATTGTCGGGAGTGCCTGCACAACTTCTACAGGAAGCTATGACCCACTTCCAGAAATTGCCGATTTCTGTGAGAAAAACGATATTTGGTTTCATGTAGATGGCGCACATGGGAGCGCAGTAGCACTCTCTGAAAAATACAAACATTTGGTTGTGGGAATTGAGCGAGCAGATTCTGTGATTATTGATTTCCACAAAATGCTTTTAATGCCTGCTTTGACTACTGCGGTAGTTTTCAAAAATGAGCTGGATTCGCATAAGACTTTTGCACAGAAGGCTTCTTATTTGTTGGAGGAATCAGAAAACAACTGGTTCGATTTGGCAAGCAGAACGGTGGAATGCACAAAAAAGATGATGGGTTTGAAAATCTATCTCACACTCAAAATGTATGGCGAGCAATTGTTCGATGATTTTGTAACTCATACGCATGATTTGGCTCAAGAGTTTGCCGAATCCATAAAATCCAACCCTAATTTGGAATTGGCAATTGAGCCTCAAAGTAATATTCTATGTTTCCGATTTTTCAATATGGGAAGTTCCGATGAAGAATTGAACCAACTGAATAGGAATATCCGCAGAGAAATTGTGGAGAGCGGGGAGTTTTATATTGTGCAAACCCAACTAAATGACATAGTTTATTTACGAATGGCTTTAATGAACCCTCAAATAAATAGTACTATATTTGAGAAACTGTTAAAGAAAATAGAACAGTTGGCGGTACTTAAATAACTAGGGAACGGGGAATAAATAAATGCGTGTTTTGTCGCAGTTTATTTTTGAGGCTAGTTTAGGCAAAAAAATTTGGCATAGCACCGCTACGGCAAACTTTTTTAACGAAGAATAGCCCAAAAAGAAACAAGAGAAAATGTGCATTTATTTGTTTTCCGTTCCTAGGGTAAAATTATTAACTTAGTTGTCCCGTATTTAAAAATAAATGAGTTTAGAAAATTTCTATTTAATAGTAACATGATGAAGACAAAAACTTTAATATTCTTTTTTGCCTTGATTTTAATGGCACAAATTAGTGTTCTGCAAGCGCAGGACAGAGAAGTAACCACATTCTTTTTTGTAAGACATGCTGAAAAAAAATTGGATGAAAGTAAAAACCCAAACCTGACAGATGAAGGCGCAGAGAGAGCTGAACATTTACAATATGTTTTACACAATGTCGATTTTTCTGCGATTTACACTACTAATTTCAACAGAACAACTCAGACAATCCAACCAGTTGCTCATGCAAAAGGAATGCAACCAAACTACTATAGCCCAATGGACGGGAAGGCCACGCTAGATGAGATTATGGGGAATCATGAAGGCAAAAATATTCTGATTGTTGGGCATTCCAACACAATTCCCATGATGATGAATATGCTTTTGGGAGAAGAGGAATATGACCAATTTCCCGATGATGCTTATGGCGATCTTTATATTGTGAACATATTGAAGAGCGGAAAAGCAGTAATTACTCAATTAAGTTTTTAGAAAATTCAAAAAAAGCAAACTTTTTTGATAGACGAATGTTAGGAAGGTGGCAAAACGAAAACCACAAAACGATATGTCAGAACAAGAACAATCCCAAAAACAGAAGAGAGAAAAGAATACTATTAAGGACTATTTTGGTCTCGGAGAAATTGTCCAATATTTCTTTAGAGGAAAGACTGGAAAAAGACCGAGTTTCAATATCCGAATGATGCACGGAATCAATAAAATTTCTATTCTAGTGTTCCTCTTGGCAATTATTATTTGGGTAATTAGAAGAGTGGCATAAAGTAGTCCAAAGTCTTTAGTCGTCAGTCTAAAGTATTATCACAGGCAACTAATGCTTATCTGAGTGTGGAGTTATTTAGTAAAAAAGCTCTGGTATCAAAAAAAGAAAAGGTTTGAAAGTATATACTTTCAAACCTTTTCTTTTTTACTTTGGACTAAATTACTACTTCAGACTATTATGCCCCTACTTTGTCCATGAATTCTTTCAAGATAGAACGGGAAATCACAATACGTTGGATTTCAGAAGTTCCCTCATAAATTTGAGTAATTTTGGCATCACGCATCAATCGCTCTACATGGTATTCTTTTACGAAACCATAACCTCCGTGAACCTGAACAGCCTCAACAGTCGTTTTCATAGCTGTTTCTGAAGCGAATACTTTCGCCATGGCAGAGAATCTTGAGTAATCTTTATGTTGGTCTTTCAAGAAAGCGGCTTTCAAACAAAGCAAACGAGCTGCTTCGATTTCCGTTGCCATATCTGCCAATTTGAAGGCAATAGCTTGGTGTTTGTGGATTTCTTTTCCGAATGCTTTTCGTTGCGTAGAATATTTCATTGCCAACTCATAAGCTCCAGAAGCAATTCCTAAGGCTTGTGCGGCAATTCCGATTCTACCGCCATTCAAGGTTGACATGGCGAATGCGAAACCGAATCCATCAGCTCCAATTCTATTTTCCTTAGGGACTTTCACATCTGTGAACATCAAAGAATGCGTGTCAGAAGAACGGATTCCAAGTTTGTCTTCTTTCTTTCCAACTACAAAACCCTCAGTTCCTTTCTCTACGATTAGACAGTTTATGCCTTTGTGTCCTTTTTCACGGTCAGTTTGGGCAATTACCAAATAGACAGAAGCGGTTGCTCCGTTGGTAATCCAGTTTTTAGTTCCGTTGATTAAATAATGGTCGCCCATATCTTCGGCAGTAGTTTGCTGCGAAGTTGCATCACTTCCTGCTTCTGGCTCTGACAAACAAAATGCACCAATTTCCTCGCCCGAAGCTAATTTTGGCAAATATTTTTGTTTCTGCTCTTCCGTCCCGTAATTCTCAATTCCCCAACATACCAAAGAGTTGTTCACAGACATGATTACCGAACAAGAAGAATCCACTTTGGAAATCTCTTCCATTGCCAATACGTAGGAAACTGTATCCATTCCACCTCCACCATATTTCGGGTCAACCATCATTCCCAAGAAACCTAGTTCTCCTAATTTCTTGATTTGTTCAGTTGGGTAAGACTGTGCGTTATCACGCTCAATTACGCCATTCCATAATTCTGATTGGGCGAAATCTCTGGCTGCATCTCGTACGGCTAACTGCTCTTCTGTAAATTCGAAATTCATATTATCTTCTATTTTTAGCTATAATTAAGCACGTTGTGCTATTTACTATTTTCGTATCTAGTTCTGTTCTTACAATAGAAACCTATTTAAGCTAGATTATTTATGTCTATTTAAACTCAACTACAATCTGTTTTAGGTTTCTGTTTGGATTTTACAATAAGAATTTTCAAACGATTGCATCATTTTGAATGTGCGAATTTAGCGTATTTATAGCTAGATTAAAAGTATTGGATTATGGATGTTGGTTTTTTGAGAAAAAGCGGTGGTTAAATAGATTTTAAAGAGTGTTTATTGTTGGCGTGTCTCACGCCAACCTCTCAAAAATGCAGAAATACCGTTGATTTTCGTAACTCCTATCTTATCTATTTTCTTGATACATGATACTTGTGTCTTGCTACTTATCTATTACTGCTCAAATGGCAGAAAAACCTCAAACTCACTTCCTGTGTCCAATTCACTTTTCACTTGGATAGAGCCATTGTGTTTGCTGATAATTTCCGAAACGTAGCTCAATCCTAACCCGAAACCTTTCACATTGTGCAGATTACCCGTGGGAACCCTATGAAATTTGTCGAAAACAGTTCTTAATTGACTCTTTGGAATACCAATACCATTGTCGCTAACTATAAGGGATACTCCATTCTGTATATTTGTAGTTTCGATTACTATCGTTGGCTTTCCTGTGGAGTATTTAATCGCGTTATCAACCAAGTTGGAAATCAGATTGGAAAGATGTAGTTCATCTGCTGTCAATGAGTGAATTGTTGCATTCAGATTCAACTGAAGCGAGCCTGATTTTTCTGCCAGTTGGATTTTGAAGCGTTCGGAAACCTCGGAAATGATTGAATGCAGATTTATCTGTTTGAAATTGAGTTGGAAATCATCTTTCTCCAAAACAGCTATTTGCAATACTTTTTCTACTTGGTTTCCCAATCTTCCGTTTTCACTCTTGGCAATCTCCAAATACTTTTCTGCATTGGTTGGATTTTGCATCATTCCGAAATTTCGCATCGCTTCCAAAGCCAAACCCACATTACTAATTGGTGTTTTAAACTCGTGAGTCATATTATTAATGAAATCATTCTTCATTTCCGAAAGCTTCTTTTGGTTCAGAATGGTGCAGATAGCAAACCAAAAACACACAGAAACCACAGAAATTAGTAATACCGAAGCAAGCAATATAAATCCAATTTCCTTCCACACAAAAGCTTTCTTAGTTGGGAAATCCACCCAAAGCAAATTCTGTTCTGGTGTATTTCCAACCCCAATTATCGGAATAGTAAATCCTAAATCACCTTTTTGTTTTACTTCAAATTCTCCATTTTTATAGAGCGCCTTATTGGTATTATTATTCCAAACCATCAGCTCAAAGCTCATTTCCAAACCTTGGCTCGTCAGTTCCTCTTTCAACAGCGTGTCCAATAAATCATAGGAAACAGGGTTTCTCAATTTTCGGAATACCGAACCCGAACTCCAAGTAGAAGTTGTCTCGAAAGATTGCTCATTTTTTTTTGACTCCATCAAATGAATACTTTTACCTTCTCCAGTAGCTTTGACAATGATTGTTACTTTACTGGAATCTTGGATTTTCTGAAAGTCTACAGAACGAATGTTATCCAAATTCGTAGTGCGAATAACCGTAGATTTTGTCTTTATTTTGAAGTTTGGCGAGCCGTTCTGATTGGAGTCAAAGGATTGAATTTTCAATAATTTGCTAATAGAGTCTGCAGAAAACGAGGAAAGGCTAGATGAGAAAGAAAAGTAATTTTCTGAAGTAATTTGTCTCTCCAGAAATCGCTCTAAAACCCGATTGATGGCAAACTTTACATTCCTATCGAAATTCCGCTCCGCTAATCGAAAATCTCTCAGTACCCAAAAGGCTTGGAGAGAAATCAATCCAACCAAAGAAATTCCCATCAGGGCAATAATTGACTTTATGGTATGTTTGCTCATAGGTTTGCCACATTTGTTTTTCGCAAAAATAAGAAGTGGAATATTCATTTCACCAGACTTAACACTGCTTAACCTTGGAATGAGTCTGAATATAATCAGCCATCTAAAGATGATTGTAATTGGATTTGGCTATAATCCAACTCTAAAAAAAGAGTTGTTATATTTACAACAGAAATTATTTTTGAATACTCAAAATAGATAAAGTCATGTTTATTTGGATAATATTTGGCGTTTTCGCCCTGATTGGAGGACTCGTAAGCAAGCGATTAAAAAACAAATTCAAGAAGTACTCTCAAATTCCGATTGCATCAGGGATGAGTGGGTCAGAAATTGCCCAGCAAATGTTACGAGATAATAATATCTATGACGTTAAGGTTACTATGGTTCCAGGAGAGTTGACCGACCATTACCATCCAACTCACAAAACAGTCAACTTGAGCGAGTCTGTTTATCATGGGAAAAACGCTGCTTCGGCCGCTGTTTCCGCTCATGAATGCGGGCACGCTTTGCAACATGCTCAAGCTTATGCACCATTGAAAATGCGCTCAACACTTGTTCCATTACAAAACGTAAGTGCCAAGCTTATAAATGTATTGGTACTCGTTGGAATGGGCGGTATTTTCATGAATTTCCTGCCTTATCATTGGGTTATATTAGGGCTATGTTTTGCCTATGGAGCCATCGCATTGTTTGCTTTGGTAACTCTGCCCGTGGAGTTTGATGCGAGCAAACGAGCTTTGGATTGGATTGACACTAACAAAATTGTTACTCGTGAAGAACTTGCCATGTCGAAAGATGCACTTTGGTGGGCAGCAATGACTTATGTAGTTTCGGCCATTGGTTCAATGGTAACTTTTCTCTACTATTTGAGTATATTCCTAAGTAAGAGAAGAAGGTAAAGTATGGGCGTATCTCAAAATGTCGCACACTAAAAAAAGGCATACGCTGGCAGAGGTTGAAAACCCTGCCAGACGTTGGGTTTATTAGAAATCTGGCATTCATAATGCCCCACTATTTCATTTAAAAAGTGCGTTTTAATTTATTGCGACAAAATGAGATGCGCCCTAAAGTATCAGTTATCAAATGAATGAGTTTAATTGATTATGTTGGCTGATTGTTAATTCTCAATTAAATCATTTTACAGAATTGAGGTCTATAGTTTGGAGTGAAATTTTTCGCTTCTGATTATAGACCTCATTTCATTATGTTCAATTATTCATTTGATTTGTGAGAAGATGCTACTCTCGGATTCAGCAAAAATATATCAACCAGTAAACTGGTAAGTGAAAGAAATTAAATAAAGTGCGCCATTATCGCAGTTTGTTTTTGAGGCTAGTCTAGGCAAAAATAGTAGGCATAGCATCGCTACGGATAATATTTTTGGTTCTATCGTGAATTTGGGTATTGAG
>JBLIFI010000260.1:0-6986 GCA_047633715.1 Flammeovirgaceae bacterium | reverse complement strand
CGATTCCTAAGTTTTTCACAACCCTACTCCCTTCTTCCAAACCTTGCCTGCTTTCAATTCTCCTTGATGGTAAAGAATCTCTTGGTAGTCTGAACAAGGGAAACTTACTAAGTCAGCCTTAAAACCCATATCCAATCGTCCGATATTTCCAACTCCCAACGCATTTCCTGCACGGAAAGTAATTCCTGCGAAAACCTCTGCGGCACTTAACTTCTCGAAACAACTTAGTATTGAGGCTTGTGCCAATAAGTTTCCCTGAGGCGCACTTCCAGGATTCCAATCACTAGCAATGGCAAGTGAGCAACCTGCATCGAGCAACTTTCTGGCTGGAGTGAGATCACAACCCACTCCTAAAGAAGCACCAGGTAATGCCACGGGAATGACTTGACTTTTTGCCAAATTGGCGATTTCCCGCTCTCCACTTACTTCTAAATGGTCCACACTTCTCGCTCCACAATTGATGGCAACTTGACTTCCGCCAGTAGTGAATTGGTCGCCATGAGCAGTTAAATCGAATCCTTTCTGCTTTAATACCTTTAAATATCTTTCGCTCTCCGATTCACTGAAAGCAGAATCCTCAATAAAAATATCAAATCTATTGCACAGCTTTTCCTTTTGAATAATGGGAACAAGTTCTTGCAAAATCATATCCAAATAAGCACTCTCTCCACCCCCAAAATCTTTGGGAACAATGTGTGCAGCAAGGCAAGTGGCAATTGTATCAATCGGGTGTTCGGAATTTGCCTGATTGATTGCCCGAAGCATTTTTAATTCTTCCTCCAAACTCAAACCATAGCCACTTTTCACTTCCACCGTGGTAATTCCATTGCGCAAAAGTTTATCCATGCGAAACTTGGTTATTTCCACCAAATCTGCTTGACTGGCTTGGCGAGTATGTTTGACCGTACTCCAAATTCCCCCACCCGCTTTGGCGATTTCCAAATAGCTGATTCCGCCATTTCTTGCGGCAAAATCCATAGCTCGGCTCCCACCAAAGCAAATATGCGTGTGCGCATCTACAAACCCGGGCAAGGCAACAGATTCATTTTCAACTTCTTCTACCTTAATTCCTTCACTTTTATATTTTTGGTGGAGTGAGTCGAAAACCCCTATTTCTACAATCTTCCCATTTTCAATAACAAGTCCACCATTGGGAATAATCTCTAATTGCGAATCGGTAATTGCCCCACGAATGGGCAAATTGCGCATCGGAAGAAGTTGTGAAAAAGGGCCGAGAAGGGTTTTCATATTTGGGAAAATTAGTCTGTGAAGTTGTTCGATTTGAATACTTGAAGAGTCAAATTTAGCATAGAAAGAGTTTTACCCTTTATACTCAATGTGTGGAAATTGGCAAGGTGTAGGAACTCGAAGCACCAAATCTGAATCGCCAATGATTGTTTGGCAAGTAAGTCTTTCGTTGGGCAAAAGCCTGTCTGCTTTGGCTAATTCGGCTTCGTTTGGAGGAGGAAGTTGCTCTAAGCCTTCTATGATTTCTGCTCGGCAAGTGGTGCATTTACCCTTGCCACCGCAAGCAAACATCCAATCAATATTATTTTCTTGGATGTTTTTTAAGATTGATTCCGAATTATTGTTAACTTTCAGACTAAATCCATTCATGTTCTTTATTTTAATACTAGCCATGGTCGGATTTGGTTATAATTTGAATTGAAGAAACAAAGCAATTGTGCTTTAGTTTGTAGGAAGTAAAACAAAGAGAAAAGCAACAGAACAACAAATATCAAAGAGCCAACGTACCTAATTCTATGGAATATCATTTAAAATTTAATGCACTCGCAACTTATGTAGAAAATTTCGCCAAACAGGTTTGTGATAGAGCTTATTCTGATGGTGCAAAAGTAGATGGAAGAGAGTTAGTTCAACTCACTCCATCTCCACAAATTAATTCTTTTTTGGTACAAGCTGTTTTTGAAAAATGGCAAGAGGAATCGAAGAATATCCAAAGCCCTTTTTTCGATTACAAAGCGCAGACTGTGCAAGAGAAATTGAATGATTTGATGAAATCTCTCTCACAACATATTAGCATTGCCAGAGCGCATTTGGAGCCGATGTTGGCGCAGGCAATTTTTGATACATTCATTTTACAATTCAATCCGAATCAGTATTTCCGAGGTTTATTCAACAATCTTTCTTCTGAGGCTTCCGTGAAGAAAGAACTCCAACCTATGCTGAAATATGTAAAGTTTCATCAATCTTTTTTGGAGAAACTTTACACAGCACTTTTGGCAGAAGGCGAGACAGTTACTGCTGACATGCCTTTGAAAATAGCTAGCCGAGTAGGAAAAAACGAAACACTTTTCGATGGAAGGGAAAAGGCGGAAAGCAACATGGAGTCAATTCAGAAAGAATTGCCTTTTGAGTTCAACGACCTTATTTCTAATTGGAAAGTAGAAGAAGTAGTTCCTGAAATTCGTGGAGTGATTGGTGGTGTTTTGCCAGTTGACCATCCAGATTTTGACGAGGAGGAAGATAGTGCAATAGAAATTGACGAAAGCTTTGCAGAGAAAACGGCTCATTACGATGAGGAAGATTATTTGACAGATGACCGAGAAAGTGCCATTTCCAACGAAGAAGACCTGCTTTCTGAAGGAGAAGTTGTTGGCGAAGAAGAAAGACCAATTACCGAAGCGGACATGACAGGACGCGATTCTCAACCTATTGATGAAGAACTCGAGTCGGATTCAGAACCAACTTTGGATGATGACAACTCAGATGATTTATTCGATGATTCCGATTTGGACGACATTGAATTGGATGTGGAAGTCAGCACGCCAAATGTGGAGAAAGCGGAAATGCCAGACTTTTTTGAAGATGATAAAAATGAAGTTATTAACCTGATTGATAATGCTTTAGCAAGTAATGAGGCTACGGAAAAAGAAGGCGAAACACTTTTGGAAAGGTTGGGAGGTTCAATGGAAACAGAACATAAACCTACTTTGGCAGATAAATTTGCGCCTGAACCTGAAGAACGCAAAAGCTCTCAATTAAAAGGCTCGATTCCACTTAATATGAAGTTTCAATTCCAAAATGAGCTTTTTGGCGGAAACAATACTGAATTCAATGATGCAGTAGATATGATTGATGAGTGTAAAGATTACCATACCGCTATTTCCTTGCTCAAAGAAAAATATTTGAGGAAACATGATTGGGATTTGAGCGCAAGCACAACAAGAGACTTCCTGAATTTAGTAGACCAGAAGTTTGATTAACCATTTAAAACTTAAAGCCGATAAAAGAGAATGAATTAAGGAGAAAAGAAATGAGGAAACGATATCCTTTTTCTTTTCTCCTTTTTCTTTGTTCTTGGTTATTAAACAAGCAATGCCAAAGCAAGAATAAATCATAGCGCAAGCGTCCGCTTGTACCTTAATATCCAAAAACAGCATATTATGTTTGGTTCTTTGTTCTTAAAACAAATCAAATTTTCTCCATATCTCCCAACTGAATATTCAATGCTTTGGTGGAAATCATGATTTCGATAGTGGAAAGCGCCAATGAGCAAATGAGTAGAACTAAACTAACAGCAAAAATCCATTGCCCAGCTATAATAAATCCTTCAAAAAGCAGGAACATACAAACTACACAGAGCAACAAACTCAAAACTCCCAAAACTTGCATATTCCGAATCAGAGTTACTCGTAGTTTCAGGTTCTTGATTTGTTTGGTCAACTCTCGGCTTTGTTCTGCTTTGTATTTGGAGTGGAGATTTCTGATAAGTGTGGCAATTGCCAAAAAGCGATTCGTATAAGAGAGAAACAGCAGGGAAATAGCTGGAAAAAGCAAGGCAGGCGTAGTAAGTGTAATTTCCATTTTTTTTATTCTTTTTTAAAAAGTGAATTAACCTGTTTTTTTTAGCACTTATAGGTTTCTTGTTTTGCAAAAAGCAAATCAAAAATTAACATTTAGCCATATTACTGAAAAGAAAAAACTCTCTGGAATACGAGAATGTTTCCAAATGTTAGTGGTAAATAGTAAAAAACGCACCCATTCCCTTGCCTTTTCATAAAAACAGAATATAGATTTATGAAGTATTTTTTGATGTTACTATTTGCTGTCTCATTCAGCGGAGTTTATGCACAAAATCCATTCTATTTGGGTGGAATCCAAATCAATGAACCTGACCATAAAAAATGGACAAGTAAATTGAAAAGAGTGGGAATGAATACGGTTTCCATCACAGTTTATGCTCGAAATGGCATTTGGGACAGCACAGAGTTATGGTGGACAAACAAGGAGCATTTTGTAGTGAAGGAAATAGAAACTGCCAAACAGGCGGGAATGAAAGTAGTGTTGATTCCCCGAGTTCTACTAGACCATTACTACGATAAAAACAAGTTTCTATGGCATGGAATGATTATGCCTAAATCAGATAAAGAACTTGCCGAATGGTTTCAATATTATGAAGAGTACATTTTGTATTGGGCGAAAATTGCCGAAAAGTACAAGGTAGATGTTTTCGCCATCGGAAGTGAAATGCGAGTTCTGAGTGCCACCAAACCAGTAGAAGAATTACCCGAGCTAGAAAGATTCCACCTCGATAGTGCTGAACAAGTAACTTATATTCAAGATTGCATGTCATTCAGCAGTCAAATTCCCAAGCAGGAATTATGGGTAAAGGGCAAAGATGTGAACTACGAAACTTTAAAAAACTACCTAGAAAGTGAAGTCGCTGTGAAGCAAGCATGGGCAGAACAAGTCGCTTATAGTAAACAGGCAAATTACATTCAATCCATAAACCACAGGCGAGAATTGATTTTGGCTCATTGGCATCAATTGATTGCCAAAACCAGAAAGCTGTACAGCGGTAAACTTACTTATGCCGCCAACTTCGACAACTACCAGAATATTGCTTTTTGGGACAAGTTGGATTTTATAGGAATCAATGCCTATTTCAAGTTGAGAGAATATGAAGCCCAACAAACTAACAGAGGCAAATACCGAGATTTGCTAGCAGGTTGGAGAAGAGTTTACTTCAATATCAACTCATTTCAGAAAGAGATGGGATTGGCTAAAAAAGTGCTGTTCACAGAATTAGGCTACATTTATAGAGAAAATAGCACAATAATTCCTTGGAAAGGGTTTGGCTTTTCTGTGAGTAAACATTGGCAAAACGGCAGTAAAAAACTGTTTATCTGGTCTGAGCAAGAAATTAATCCAAAAGAGCGAGCCTTGGCAATGAAAGCTTTGTATCATGTGAACAAAGGACCCGATTTGTTGCAAGGTATTCTCTATTGGAAACTGACTACAAAGCGTTATCATTTGCCCTACGAACCATTTGGGTTGCTGATAAGGAAGCATTTCAAAGACCCTTTGCTGAAAGCTTTAGTGAGGTTTAGGGAAAAGAGGTTTTGAGCTTGGAGATAATAAACCACTACTTTTCAATAGTTCATTCTTATATTAGCTTTCAAAATCAACTTTATAACGAATTGAGCTTATGAATGATTACTCTTCTTGCCTACGCCCAATTTTTACGGAAGATATTGTAACACAAATTTACAGTCGGCAAGAGTCTATCAATTTGGTTGGGGAAGCCGATTTGGCGCGTGAAAAACTGTTGGCTGATATTCAGCGAATGCTACCAAAAGATGTGATTCAGGCAACTGTCAATCTGAAAAACAACATACAAAGCCATGATTTGATGTTGAAGGAGTTGGAAAAAAGCTTAAATATCAAATTGGTTGGCAGATACAGAAATATTCCAAGATTGGTTGAGAAACTTCCGAAAGACAAGTTGGTGGTAATTTTCTTCGAGAAATTTGATGCCCTGATGGACTTGGAAGACAACAAAATGGATGAGAAATATAATTTCGATTTCATTGCTTCTATAAACAATACAAAAAACAAGAAAGATATCTGCATTGTATGCCTGACAGAAGAGATTCCTAAAAACCTTACTTTCCGTGGCGAAACCTCTCCATTAGATTTGCAAATTGAGTCGATTGAATCCCTCACTTATTCTGAAATTGAGAATTATTGGCAAAAGTGTCTTCCAAAAAACTGGTGGAATTGGTTACAGAATGAAAATAGTTTACTGACAGAAATCAACACTTTAGCTCTCAAACAAAAAGATAGTTTACATTGGGTAGAGTGGATAAGTAAACAAATAATCAGGCAAAACAGTACAGAAAAATCTCAAACTTGGGAGCGTAAACTAAAAAAATGGAAGCAAGATTATTCTGAAACTTTCAGTAAAAATATGAACAGAAAAGAGCTGGATGGAAGCAACTGGCTCAAAAAGAGAAAAGATAGATGGGGTTTAAATTTTGGTTGGTCAAATTTAATTAGTGTAATTACTAAACTGTTTGGAAATGGAAAATAGCATAGAAAACATAGCAGTTTTTGATAGACCAACTCAACCAAAAGATGATTGGGAGTTATTGAAATGGGTCATTCTTGGAGAGCGAAAGCTACTATGGGATTGCGGTAAAACGATAGATAAAAAAAAAACAGCAGTCATTTTTCTACGAGTGTATTTCAAATTCATCATTCCAATAACTATTGTATTATGGTTGTTTGGAGCAATCGTAGTTGCTGTTTTTGACTTGCCCACGCATTATCCCGCTTTTTTTAAAGAAAGCTTGTTAGAAGAATGGAATACAGCTACTACTATAGTTGAAATGATACTAGTGTGTATAAAGTATACTTGGTCTGGTTTGGCTTTAGGTTTGGCTTTAGGTTTGGCTTTAGGTTTGGGTTTCGGTTTGGGTTTGGGTTTGGCTGGAGGTTTGGCTTTAGGTTTGTCTGGAGGTTTGGCTGGAGGTTTGGCTTTAGGTTTGGCTTTCGGTTTGGCTGGAGGTTTGGCTGGAGGTTTGGTTGGAGGTTTGGCTTACGGTTTGGCTTTAGGTTTGGTTTTCGGTTTGGTTTTCGGTTTGGTTTTCGGTTTGGTTGGAGGTTTGGTTGGAGGTTTGGTTGGAGGTTTGGCTTTCGGTTTGGCTTTCATATTATCCTTTTATTCAGTGGGAGGTCGT